>CALFUQ010000355.1 GCA_937929885.1 uncultured Saprospiraceae bacterium | reverse complement strand
GATACTCCAGAAGTAGAAAAAGTAATAGAACATATAGCTGGCCAAAAAGGATATCCAGAACCATTCTATCTCCCCGAATATAAAACCGATGATGATATAAGTCTTGGTGATTCTGATATGACATTAGCAGATCTTGATAGTAATTTTGAAGATGCAGCAAGACTCATAGTAATGAATCAAACTGGATCAACATCTATGATCCAACGTAAAATGCAACTCGGATATAATAGAGCTGGAAGAATCATGGATCAGATGGAAGCGCTAGGAATCGTTGGTCCTGCCAGAGGAAGTAAACCAAGGGAAGTCCTCATGCATTCGGAAGTTGAGTTATTGAACTTCTTAGACAGAATGAAAAATGGATAACTAAGTAAAAACTATAAAAAAGTCCTGACAGAAATGTCAGGGCTTTTTTTATGCCCATCCCTAATTAACTATTCTTTAACGAGGATAATCATGCAATCTGCTCTAACTATTTCGTCGTATAATTGTAGCAGTAATAGAAGCCATGAGAGTAATACAGATAGTAATATTATTTCTTTGTGCAGGGGTCATCTCTGGGCAGCAAATCAGCGATCTCGAAGCCGAAAAAGTAATTAAGGACCTGAGAGCCAAGTACCAATCGTTTAGCTCGATAGAAGCTACTTTTGATCTTGATATAGACTATCGTCAAGGCAAGACGGATCATCAGCAAGGAACACTAATCCAGCAAGGCACTAATTTTAAAATGGACGCTACTACACAAGCAATCTACTGTGATAGCAAGTCTGTATGGGTCCACCTCAAGGAAAGTAAAGAAGTTCAAATCAATGATTATGACCCAGAGGAAGAAGTAGCTAACTTCTCTCCTAACTCTATCCTAGCCCTTTATGACAATGGAGAATATGAGTACGCGATCACTAATGAATCTATAAAATCAGGGGTTTTGATACAGCAAATAGAATTTAAACCACTAGATCAAGACTCTGAATACGCTAAAATTAGACTCTCAATAGACAAGAAAAAACAAGAATTATCGGGTTTTGAGCTGTTTACTAAGGACTTAACTAAAGTGTCGCTGAAAATACGCAGTTTATCAGTAGATAACATATACCCAAATAATATATTTATATTTAACAAATCTGAAAACCCAAACGTATATATCGAAGACCTGAGGATTGATTAATACAATTCACAGTTTTATTAGAACCGGGCGTCTTTTCTAACCAAGAAGACGCCTTTTTTTGTACTCTGCTCTGTCGCTTTTTGATATTTTTCCTCTTCACAGGAGAGAACGGTTTTGTTTGGCTTACAAGGTTTATTTACTTTAGATTCAATATCACAATATCGTTTTACTCCTTGAAGTCTATTCTAATAAAACCTTTTGCAAAACGCATCTCTCGCAAAATCTCTCGAGATAGTAACAATGCTATTCCTGATCAAAAGAAGACATTTAAATACCTAATTAAAGGCGCGCGAGATACTGAGTTTGGGAAGGATCATAAATTTAATTCCATAACTTCTATTAAGGATTTTACCAATAGTGTACCTGTCAGGACTTATGAAGAGTTGCGACCTTATATTGATAAAATGAGGACTGGTGCGGTTGATATCCTTTGGAAAGGAAAACCAAAATATCTAGCTAAAACCTCAGGTACTACTTCAGGAATCAAGTATATCCCTATCTCAAAAGAGAGTATAAAGTACCATATCAATGCTGCACGAAATGCGACACTGAATTACATAGCTTTAAAAAAAGACGCTTCGATTTTTGATGGAAAGATGATATTCCTATCTGGCTCTCCTACCCTCGATTATAAGAATGAAATAGCAACAGGTAGGTTATCAGGTATCGTGAATCATGAAATCCCAAATTGGGTGAAGACAAATCAATCCCCTAGTTATGAAACTAACTGCATCGATGATTGGGAGACTAAGCTTGATAAGATTGTCGAAGAAACTAAAGATCAAGATTTACGGGTAATCAGTGGTATTCCTCCTTGGGTACAAATGTATTTTGAGCGACTCATAGAGGTAACAGGTAAGGATAACATAAAAGAGGTATTCCCTAATTTCAAATTATTCGCATATGGCGGGGTTAATTATGAACCTTATAGAAATAGTTTGGAGAGATTAATCGGTGACGAACTGGATACCCTCGAGACTTACCCTGCTTCGGAAGGTTTTATCGCCTTTCAAGATCAGATAGAGAATCAGGGGCTTTTGCTAAATACAAATGCGGGAATGTATTTTGAGTTTGTACCATTAAACGAAATCCATCTTGATTCTCCGACACGATTAACTTTATCAGATGTGGAGAAACATACGGACTATGTAATTCTCATCAGCTCTAATGCTGGATTATGGGCTTATAATCTTGGCGATACGGTGCAGTTTGTTTCTACTGATCCTTTTCGTTTAATTGTATCTGGTAGAGTTAAACACTTTATCTCTGCGTTTGGAGAACATGTAATTGCTAAAGAAGTAGAGACAGCTATGCAATCCTTGTCCTCTCAGCACCCTATATCTATTAATGAGTTTACCGTTGCACCTCAAGTTAGTCCTCCAGAAGGAGGTCTTCCGTATCACGAATGGTTTATAGAGTTTGATCAAGCACCTTCAAATTTAAATGCTCTTGCTGCCCAGCTCGACAGCTTAATGACTCAGCAGAATATTTACTACGAAGACCTCATCAATGGTAGTATTTTACAAAACTTAAAGATTATCTGTCTTAAGCGCGGAGCATTCCAGTCTTATATGAAAAGCTTAGGAAAGCTAGGTGGACAAAATAAAGTACCTCGTCTGTCCAACGACCGCAAAATTGCTGATGCATTACAGACTTACAAACTAAATATGTAAGATGGGTTGGAAGTCAAAGGCAGTTTTCCCATTTGCCAAGCATATTACTCGCAAACTAAAAGATGAAGATAGCCGCCCTACCTTTTACCAAGAAAAAATATTTAAGCAACTAATTGCAAAAGCTAAAACCACAAAATTTGGTAGGGACTTTAGCTTTGAATCAATTAATAGTTATGATGAATATAAAGAGCGATTACCTCTATTAAGATACTCAGATATTGAGCATTATATTGAGCTAATACAGCAAGGGGAAAAAGATGTTCTTTGGCCAGGGCAGCCTAAATATTTTGTGGGAACTTCTGGGACAACCTCAGGTGTCAAATACATACCACTTACCACAGATAGTTTACCATATCACTTTGGCTCCGCTCGTAATGCTACATTCCAGTTTTGCATCGATCATAATTTGCAAGAGATATTCGATGGTAAAATGATCTTCTTGTCTGGCTCTCCTGAGCTCTACAAAAAAGGTGTGATTAACACCGGACGCTTATCTGGCATCGTAAACAACGAAATACCTCAATGGCTAAGATCAAATCAGATACCCACTTATAAAACCAATTGTATAATTGATTGGGAAGAAAAAATAAAACAAATTATACTCGAATCGCATGATCAAAACATGACCATGATCAGTGGCATAACTCCGTGGATTATTATGTACGCAGAATATCTTTTGGATTATACTGGCAAGCAAAATTTGAAAGAACTATTTCCCAACTTAAAATTGATCATTCATGGAGGTGTGAATTTTGGGCCCTATAAAGAGAAGCTAACTAACCTCGTAGGTAAGGGAATAAAATACATGGAAACTTACCCCGCCTCGGAAGGCTACATTGCCTCACAAGTTGCTGACGAACAAGGACTTAGACTCAATGTCAATGGTGGAATATTTTTCGAATTCATAGCTGCAAATGAAATTGATACTGCTGGAAAAAGGATACCACTCGAAGAGATTGAACTCGGTGTGAATTACGCTATAATCTTAAATAACAATGCAGGTTTCTTCTCCTATATCCTTGGTGATACTGTACAATTCGTAGGTAAGGATCCTTATCGACTAATCGTAACCGGTCGTCTGAGCCAATTCATTTCTGCATTTGGAGAGCATGTCATTGTCTCTGAAGTAGAGCGTGCAATCGAACAGACTTGCAAGAGCACTGGAGTCAAGATATCAGAGTTTAGTGTTGCACCAAACATCTCATCAGATCAAAATGGAAAGTCATTTCATGAGTGGTTTGTGGAGTTTGAAAGCATAGGCTTTGATCTAGAAAAATTTGCTATTACTCTTGATGAAAATATGAAGCAGGGAAATTTTCATTATGATAATCTTGTGAATGGAAAAGTAATCTCACCTCTCAAAATAGTGCCTATCAAAAAAGATGGTTTTAGAAAATACATGAAATCAATCGGTAAATTAGGTGGGCAGAATAAAGTTCCAAAGTTGGCAAATAATCGCAAACATGCAGATTTACTTATGCAGCAAAAAATATGACTTGAGTTTTAGTATTTACTAATTCCTTTCCAATACCAAAAACCCAGGATCCATAACATTGCCTACAAATATATAATCTCCATAAACCGAAGCTACCGTTGCAGCAGACATATCTACCCCATCACTCAGATAAACGGTTTCTAAATCATAATCTCCTTTCCCTCGATAATCTATGGTGAGTAATTCAGATGGAGCTTTCTCTTGCCTGCCTGCAGCATATTCTGCAAATACTAAAAGCGAGGGATGACAACCAATCCAAATCTTCCCATCCTGATCAAACTCGATGTTATCAACTCCCGTATTGCAATCTATGTCTTCAATATGATTTAACGAACCATCTTTATTCACATCATAGACTTTAGTGAGAAAAGCACGTGGAGAAGCAACAAACAATCGGTTACTATCACGATCGAGATTAATACCATTAGCATAAGCAATCCCATCATCCACAATTTTATAGTCCGATCCGTCAAAATAAACCACATTAGTGTTAGGCCACCCCAAGTAATCCTCGCGGAGTCTCCCAAGACTAGAATCAGAATAGTGGTCATTTGTAAAATAAAATGTTTCGCTGTCTACGGCCACTACATCGTTAGGGCTTTTGATAAGAGGGTGATCTTTGGTTTCTATATGAGTGAGCTCTTTACCACTTAGTTCAAACACTTCAATGAAATGGTTTTTGTCTAGATGGTTTATTTCTACACTACTTTCTTTGGGGACATGATTAACAACCAGCAATTGATATTTTGCAGAGTCAAGTTTTATCATAGAAATTCCATGTGGATATAATGGTTTTTTGAAGTCTCTAGAAATTAATTCAGGTTTAAAATTTTCATTTTTAAGATCCATGAAATACAAAGCTCCAGGTCGAGGGTTACCGTTATCATCAAGCCTCCTCGGGTCTGATGAGATTATCAGAAAATCATCATCATAGCTAATCGCAAAATCCTCTGCTCCAGCGATATCGATCTTACTAACTTGACGACCATCAAACTTGTTTTCTATATCTCTAAAGAAGCCTGTAGTGACCATGGTATAGACTATTAAGCCGACTAAAATAATAAGCAATAACCCAAGTAAGCCTGCTAGTTTTTTAAGCATAAGTGATTGTAGTTGATTTTCAGAATTTAGTTAAGATAGTGATTCTAACCACTATTAGGCCAAAAACAGCTATTTCAGTTAATTTTTCCTTAAAAAACAAGGGTTTCAGAGCAGGTCTCTTATTGTTTCGTTTTAAGAATTGTACTACTTTTGCGCCCTTATGAAATTAAGCTTTCGTCTTGTAACCATAACCTGTTTTCTAGCAATCTTTTTGCTAGGAAGTTCATGCAAAACAAAGTTTGAAAAAATCAGAGTCAGCAATGACCCTGAGCTAGTCCTCAAGAGTGCTCATGCATACTTCAAAGCTGAGGATTATTACAAAGCTCAGACGCTATACGAAATGGCAATCCCAGCCTTCAGAGGTAAAATAGAAGCAGAAGACATTTTCTTCAATTATGCCTACACTCATTACAACATCAAGCAGTATATGCTTGCTTCACATTACTTTAAAAATTTCGCACAGACATTTGGCAATAGTGACAAGAAAGAGGAAGCAGATTATATGTCAGCATTCAGTCACTACAAGATGTCACCTGCTCATAATTTAGATCAGACTAATTCGGATAAAGCTATAGAAGCTTTTCAGTTGTTTATGAATACTTATCCTGATAGCGAGCGAGTAACTGAGTGCAATAACATGATAGTAGGTCTGAGAGACAAAATGGAAGAAAAGGCATTTGAAGAAGGTCGATTGTACTATGATCTTAAAAGATATAACTCAGCAACTACCTCTCTTGCAAATATGTTGAAGGATTTCCCAGAAACGGATAAAGCGGCAGAGGTTAGATACTTAATTGCAAAAGCAAGCTTCTTATTAGCAGATAACAGTGTGTATCTCAAGAAGGCAGAACGATATACAGAAGCAATTGCACGATGCAATGACTTTTTAAAAAAACACTCCACAACAAAATTTAATAAAGAGGTATCTTCATTTTTAGAAGATTCTCGTAAAGAACTTAATAAAATCACTGATGGCAGATCTTAAAAATCGAGTACAGGGAATAGATGCAAATCTTAATGCTAGAGATATCGCTGACATAGCGAGCAAAACTGGCAATCTCTACGAAGCACTAGCAATCATTACCAAGAGAGCTAACCAAGTTAATGTAGATCTAAAGTTAGAGCTGCATAAAAAACTAGAAGACTTCGCTGTAACTTCTGAAACAATAGAAGAAGTACATGAAAACAAAGAGCAGATAGAAATTTCTAAGTTCTATGAGCGCTTACCAAACCCTGCGATCATTGCTTACACTGAATTCATGGATAAGTCTCTTACTTATGAGTACCCTGATCAGAACAAGGACAAAGCAGATGATATCTTAGCGGAGTAAGCTAATCGACCTTCACATAAATGAGTTCTCTACAAGAGAAAAAAATAATCTTAGGAATAACAGGTAGTATAGCTGCCTATAAATCTGCATCCCTGTGCAGACTATTAATTAAAGCTGGTTGTGATGTCAAAGTCATCATGACCCAAAGTGCTACAGAATTTATTACACCGCTCTCCCTCTCTACACTATCAAAACATGAAGTTATTAGCGCTATAGCAACGGAGGACAATTGGAGTAATCATGTTGAGCTTGGCCTTTGGGCAGATGCATTCTTGATAGCTCCTGCTACAGCTAACACTATGGGCAAGATGGTTGGAGGATTAGCGGATAACATGCTAGTAGCTACTTACTTATCAGCCAAGTGTCCAGTTTTTATAGCGCCAGCGATGGATCTTGATATGTGGATCCATGGATCTACAAAGCATAATCTAACACAGCTCGATTCTTATGGAGATGAGATCATACCAGTAGGTCATGGAGAGCTAGCTAGTGGACTTGTAGGTGATGGTCGAATGGCTGAGCCAGAAGATATCGTAAAGTATCTAGAAGCTCATTTTAGTAAAAAAAAAGATCTGATTAATAAGAAAGTATTAATCACTGCAGGCCCTACACAAGAGGCGATTGACCCTGTAAGATTTATATCCAATCATAGCACGGGGACCATGGGTGTAGCTTTAGCAGATGAGTGCGCATCACGAGGAGCAGAAGTACACCTTGTACTAGGACCATCAAAGTTATCAGCCGCACATCCTAATGTACATACTAGCAATGTGAAATCTGCTGAAGATATGTATCAAGCCTGCCTTAAAACACACGACGAAGCTGATATTACTATCCTAGCAGCTGCAGTAGCAGATTATACACCTACTGTGAGCGCAGATCAAAAGATCAAGAAGAAGGAAGGCGACATGAAAATTGAGCTTATGAGGACTAAGGATATCGCTTCCGAATTAGGTAAAAATAAATCTGGTAATCAGTTGCATGTAGGATTTGCACTAGAAACACAAAATGCTGTGGAAAATGCTTCAGGAAAACTAAAAAGAAAAAACCTAGATTTTATCGTTCTCAACACCTTAGAAGATAAAGGTGCAGGATTCGGTACAGGATCAAATAAGGTATCAATTATCCATAAGTCGGGAGAAATAATTAAATATGACCTTAAATCAAAAAAGAAAGTAGCCGTTGATATCGTTAATGAACTTATACAATTGATCCAATGAGAATTCAAAGCATTTTAATACTCGCGTTATCCATCCTAATTGGTTTTACTAAGGTCAATGCACAAGAGCTAAACCTCGATGTCAGAATAAATATTCCTGGCCTAAAGTTAGCTGATCCTAAAGTCTTAAAGACTCTAGAAACATCAGTAAAGGAGTTTATGAATAATACTTCATGGACAGATGATGATTTCGATGCTCTGGAGCGAATAGAAGGATCTCTACAAATCAATATCAAAGAAGATCTATCTTCTAATACTTTTCTTGCAGATTTTTATGTGACAGCTAGTAGACCAGTGTTTGGTTCTAATTATTACTCGACTTTACTTAATCATGTAGATCGATCAATATCGTTTGGGTACGAAGAATATGCTCCACTGTTTAACAACAAAAATGCGTTCTCCGATAACCTATCAGCTATACTAACTTACTACGCTTATGTAATCATTGGATTTGATTATGATTCCTTTTCTCCATTTGGAGGTGAAAAATATTTTCAGATTGCTAACAACATAGTAGCATCAGTTCCTCCTGCAATTAGCAGTTCAGATAAGGCGTGGACTTCTCTTTCTTCTGAACGTAACAGGTATTGGTTATTAGAAAACATATTAAATCCAAGAGTTAGGCCTTACCGTCGAGCTTACTACGAGTACCACAGACAAGGACTAGACCTTATGTCTAACGATGCAGAGAAAGCAAAACTAGCTATGCTATCGGCATTGAAAACAGTAGGTGATGTCAACAAATCTTATCCTGACTCTATGATCTTACAGATGTTTTCTGATAGTAAGAAACAAGAAGTCTTAGATATATTCATTCCTTCTAAGAGAGGTGATAGATTAAAAGTCTATGATATAATGACTAAGCTGAGCCCTTCTCAGATAAGTGAATATTCTGATTTAAAAAGCTAACCTTTACCGCACTTGAGCAATTACAAACTCTGTCTCTTCGCTTCAGGAAGGGGATCTAATGCAGAGAAGATTATAGAATATTTCGATGCATCCGATCAGGTATCGATAGATCTGATAGTAAGCAATAAAAGTAAAGCCAAAGTCTTAGATCTAGCAAAGAGACACGGAATTGCAGAGTACCTAATAGCTAATAAAGCAACCTTCAGTAAATCAAACAGCTTAATAGATACACTCAAAGAAAAAGGAATTACGCATGTAATTCTTGCTGGATTTCTTTGGCTAATACCTAGTAATCTTATTGCTGCTTACCCAGATAAAATTATTAACATCCATCCTGCACTATTACCTAAGTATGGTGGCAAAGGAATGTATGGTATGAATGTGCATAAAGCTGTCAAAGCTAATAATGAACCTCAATCAGGCATTACCATACATCTGGTAAACGAAAACTATGATGAAGGGAAACACCTTAGTCAAGTAAGGTGTGAGATTGATGACAATGATAGTGCGGAGGACATTGCAAAGAAAGTCTTAGCGCTTGAGCATTTTCATTATCCTAGAGTTATTGAAGGCTATTTAAACACTTAAGGATTAAAACAAATCTTCCTTTACAGTCTGGGTAAATTAGAGCAACCCACTGTTCAATTGCCCAGGAAACCGATAATTATATCCTCTATTACCTTGCAATCCTCCAGTGTGAATTACAAGTATATTGAAATCAGAATTAAGCTCTCCTGCTTTAAGCAATGCCTGCAAGCGCATCATCACCTTACCTGTATAAAGCGGCTCGATTGGAATACCTGTGCTTAAGAAGAACTCATTGATAAATGTAATCAGAGACTCATTGGTTTTCCCAAAAGCGCCTAAATGAGTATTGTAATCAAGTTTAAGTTTAGTGTGTTCTGTGCCAGTTAGATTGGCTTTAATTTTAGTTTCTAAAGAAGCGTCATTTACTGCAAGCATTCCAATAGCTTCATCCTGTGCTCTCAATCCTTTGACAACTCCTGTGATGGTAGAACCTGACCCAACTCCGCATAGAACTAAAAGTTTGTTGCAATCTATTTGTTGATAGACCTCTTGAATCATTTCTTCTACTCCTCTAATGGCAAGTTCATTTGAACCTCCTTCTGGCACTATATGAAAATTTGGAAATTGTTGTTGAAGGTCTCTTAGGAACGTCTTATCTGTTTTATTTCTATAGGCTCCTCTATCGAGGTAAGTTATATCTGCATGTTGCTCATTAAGAAATCTAAGCGTAGGATTAAGATTATCAAAGCCATCTCCTTTTACGAATGCTTTACATTTTAACCCAGCTATCTGACAGGCTGCAGCAAGAGCATAAAGATGATTGGAGAACGCACCTCCAAAACTGATAATCCCGTCGCAATTATGATCTAATGCATGCTGAATGTTGTATTTAAGCTTTCTCCATTTATTACCAGATACCAGAGGATGAATCAGGTCATCTCGCTTTATGAAAATTTCTTTATCTGGAAAATCTACAAATGTAAACGATTGAATAGGGCTCGGGAGCTTTAACGCATCAATGAGCTTTTCCATGCTTATTAACCTATTATGGCGTTATGATTACAAGGCGCTTGGTAGTGAGTTTAGCGCCATTGCTGTCCTTGATACAGTATAGGTAAGTACCTTTTCTGAGAAACGAAAAGTTAGCGGAGATGATATCATTTTCTCTTAGCTCATAAGTCTCAGACCATAGCTTCGCTCCGTATACCGCAAATATTTCTAAGGTGTAAGTACCTGCCTTATAATTTAAAAACTCAAACTTTGTATCTCCAAAAGTTGGGTTAGGAAAAGCAACGATCTCTTGACCAACTGATGATCGCTTAATATCACCGTGACCAACTCCTCTTGTTTGATATTTGATACTCTTAGGTCCTCCTGCTGGCTTCCACTCCATAATCATCAGCGGCAATTTGCCTTCCCTGCTGTAAAATTGAAATTCAGTTTTAGACCTAATGTAATCCAGATCTAAAAAGCCTTTTTGCTCCTCGCTTAGTGGCACCCATTTCTCATCATCAAGATAAGTGCATTCTAGATTTTCGGTGACATCCATTTTGGTTAGTAAAACCTCTTCTGTAATTCCTGGTAATAGTAATGTTCCAGAAGCGACCACCTCACCTCTAGTAATTGTTTTGGTCGTGATTTTAAGTGGTAATAATATTTTGTTCAGTTTGTCTTGGAGTAAACTTGGTATTTCTTTTTGATTGAAAATTTCTTCTGACACCGAGGTATGAAATATCTCATCTCCATATTTGAGACTTGAAGGTACAAGTGTCTCATACTCCGTATATGTCTTCACTTTGCTATCGATCAGATCACTCGAGGCAGCCACTATCTTCATATTGTTATTTACGATGTACTGTAATTCTCCATCTTCGAACATGGCAGTGCCTCCGCCTACACCAGCTATTACTTCATTGTTTTTCTCAAAATTAACAACAGATAAAAATGGAGACCTTAAGTCGCTATAGTCCCACACAACTTGTTTCCCTACAGCAGCAAGTATTCGCTTATCTGGGAAATTATTGGTTTTATAATAAATGGTATCTCCAGCTGATGGAAAAGAACTGCTAGCTATAGTGATCTGCCCACTCATCCAGGAAACCGCAATCATTAGTAAAAATGCAGTAAATACGCCTCTATTCCGCATCAAATTCATAATCGCAAAATAAGATTTTATAGACATATAGATTCTTAATGAGGTGTTATTTCTGTTTTGTGAGTCTTTATTCAGACCCTTTAATCAACTGTTTGCAATGCTACTATTTTTTGGTAATGATCGCTAGTATCACCCTCTAAAAGTTCGGTATGAGTGCCTGCTTTTAGGATTTTTCCTCCTTCTAGTACAAATATTTTATCAGCACTCTGCACAGTGCTTAATTTATGTGCGATGATAATAGCCGTTTTATCCGATAGAACCTCTTCTAACGCTTCCTGGATATACATCTCAGACTGAGCATCTACAGAGGAAGTAGCTTCATCTAAAATCACAATCGCAGCATCTCTGTAGATAGCACGTGCAAGGCAGATGCGCTGACGCTCTCCTCCACTAAGCTTCATTCCTTCAGCACCAATTACTGTGTCATATCCATCTGAGAGTTTAGTTATGAAGTTCGAAGCATTGGCTTTCGCTGCAGCTTCTTTCACACGCTCTAAATCGTAATCATCAGTCATCGCAATGTTTGCAATAACCGTATCATGAAAAAGAATAGGATGCTGATTAACTACGCTAAACAGTGATCGTAAATCAGTCAAGGACAAATTATTGATATCTACTCCATCGATCGTAATCGATCCACTTTCAACTATATAGAATCTTAATAACAAATCAGTAAGAGTGGTCTTGCCACTACCTGATGGACCTACTAGTGCAATTTTTTCTCCTTTTTTAATTTCAATATCAATTTCATCCAATACTTTGCCACCTGTATTTCCATACCTGAAGGAAACCTTATTAAACCTTATTGCTTCATCAAAACCTGAGAGACTTATCACATGATCTTGATGCTCAGGGTAAACCTTAGCCGCTAGTAGTAAATCTATTCTGTCTAATGCTCCAAGTCCTTTTTGTACATTATAGTAAGCCGTAGCAAAAGATTTAGCTGGTTCAATCACTTGATAGAAAGCAAATATAAAAGCGAAAAATACAGCAGGACTTAGCGCTTCAGAAAACACTTGATTAGAACCTACCCATAATAACACAGTCACTACAGCTATTCCTAAAAATTCAGATAATGGAGAAGATAAATCTCTACGCCAAAGTACTCTATTGATTATGTCTTTGTAACTACTATTCTGCTCTTCAAATTTAGTTTTGAAAAACTCATCTGCCTCATACATCTTCATAGCTTTGTGGCCGTAGATAGTCTCTTCTACTTGGCTCAACAGATTTCCTAGACTTGTCTGAGCAAAACTTGACTTTTTCTTTAAGGTCTTGGAAATTCCTCCTATTATAAAAATCGTAATTACTAAAAGTAATAGCACAAACAATGACAACTTAGGACTAATCGCCAGCATAAAACCTATACTCCCAATAATGATTAATGGAGATTTAAAAAATGCCTCTAAAGTATTTACTATACTCCATTCTACTTCTTGCACGTCATTGCTAACTATAGATAGAAGATTTCCTTTCTTCTGTTCTTTAAAAAAAGATAAGGGTAAGGATTGGATCTTGCTATAGATCTGAGATCTGATCTGCTGGATTATCCCATTGCGAATCGGAGTCATGAAGAACATAGCCAAGTATCTAAATATATTTTTAAATAGAAAGACAACCAAAATTGCTCCACAGACGTAAAGTAAAACTGTTTGCTTGTCTTGCTCGACAAGAAGTTGCTGAATATATATCTCTATACTTGCAATGATGTTTTGATTTGTATCGACATTTACAGCAATCGGCTGATCACTAAATAAGATTTGAAAAAAAGGAATGATCATCGGAATACTCACCACTGTGAAAATCGCAGTAAGCACATGGAATAGTACAACTAATACCACCTTGGATTTAAATGCAGAAAGGTAGACCGCAAACCTTTTAAGGAAGTGCATAGTTTTCTTAGTTGGCTTTAAAAGATATTAGGTATAAAGCTAACGAGGTGTAACCCTATTTATTTTTTATACTTCTCGTCCAACTCAAAATCCTTCATAAATCCAGTATTAAAATCACCAGAGATAAAACGCTCATCTCTCATCAGCGCTTTGTGGAAGGGTACAGTAGTTTTAATACCTTCTATGATAAATTCATCTAATGCCCTTTTCATTTTGGTGATACACTCTTCTCGTGTCTTTGCTTTGCAGATCAGCTTAGCAATCATCGAGTCGTAGTATGGTGGTACGCTATAACCAGCATAAGTATGAGTATCAACTCTTACGCCATGCCCTTTAGGTGTATGGAAGGAAGATACTAATCCAGGACTAGGTCTGAAGTCATTGTAAGGGTCTTCTGCATTTATCCTACACTCGATCGCATGAGCTTGTGGGATGTAATTTTTACCTCCTAGCTTCTCTCCTGCAGCCATTTTAATCTGCTCCTTTATGAGATCGTGATCTATAACTTCTTCTGTCACAGGATGCTCTACTTGAATCCTTGTATTCATCTCCATGAAGTAAAAGTTCTTATTCTTATCTACTAAAAACTCTACCGTACCTACACCTTCGTATTTTATACATTCGCCTGCTAAAATGGCTGCCTTACCCATCTTCGTTCTGAGTGCCTTGGTCATAAACGGACTTGGACTCTCCTCTACTAATTTTTGATGACGACGCTGGATAGAACAATCACGCTCTGACAAATGGATCACCTTACCATATTGATCTCCTATAATCTGGAATTCAATATGCCTAGGTTCTTCCACAAACTTCTCTATGTATATCCCATCATTTCCGAAAGAAGCACTTGCTTCATTACGTGCAGCATCCCATTGGCTTTCAAAATCATCTTCCTTCCACACTTCTCTCATCCCTTTACCACCTCCTCCAGCTGTTGCTTTGAGGATTACTGGATAGCCAATATCTCCTGCTATTTTCTTGCCTAGTTTAGTATCTTTTACTAATCCATCGGATCCTGGCACTACAGGTACACCAGCTTTAATCATGGTTTCTTTGGCTGTAATCTTATCACCCATCTTGCGAATCATCGCTGGTGTCGGGCCTACAAACTTTACTTTGTACTGATCACACATCTCAGCGAAATCAGCATTCTCTGCAAGGAATCCATAACCTGGGTGTACAGCATCTGCATTGGTGATTTCTACTGCAGCCATGATTTTCGCTACGCTTAGATACGACTCTGCAGAAGAGGGAGGACCTATACAAACCGCTTCATCTGCAAACCTAACATGGAGACTATCACGATCAGCGGTCGAATAAACTGCAACCGTCTTGATCCCCATCTCCTTAGCCGTGCGAATAATACGCAAGGCTATCTCTCCTCTATTTGCTATTAGTAACTTCTTAAACATTTCGCTTTGCTATTTTGGAAGTGACAGGCGTTGTTAGCCTTGAGGATCTACTAAGAATAATACTTGATCGTATTCTACTGGTGATGCATCGTCTACTACCACTTTTACAATCTTACCCGCTACTTCACTTTCTATCTCATTAAAAAGTTTCATGGCTTCTACTATACATACTACTTGACCTACTTCGATAGTGTCTCCTACTTTAACAAATGGAGGCTTCTCAGGGCTAGAAGATCTGTATAGTGTGCCGACAATAGGAGACTTAACTTCTAACAATCCTACAGTGGAGTCTTCTGCCGATGGCTGTGTTTCAGCTGGAGCATTGGTACTGACTGCTGCTGCAGGTGTAGCAATAGGAGCAGGGGCAGCTACCGCCGCAGGCGCCATACTTACAATTTGTGGCGCTTTCTCTTTGCTATACTTCTCCGTCCTGATAGACAGCTCAAAATCTTTGTCCTTCAGCTTAAATTCTGCTAGTCCGCTTTGCTCTACTAGCTTGATTAGATCTTTGATTTCTTTATAATTCATAAAGACTATTTTACCCTTTCGTGATATTTACCTGTTCTAGTATCTATTTTAATTCTATCGCCTTCATTGATAAACAATGGGACCATAACTTCTATACCCGTTTCGATTTTTGCTGGCTTCTGAGCATTAGTCGCCGTATTACCTTTCTGACCTGGCTCAGTATACGATATCTCAAACTCTAAGTACTGAGGCAACTCTATTGTAAGTGGACTCTCATCATCTGAGTTAAATAGAATATCTATTTCACTTCCTTCTTTAATCAGACCTGGATTTTCTATAAGCTTACCATCTATCATAGTTTGCTCATAAGTTTCATTATTCATAAAATGATAACCTAAATCGTCTTTGTAAAGAAACTGATACTTTCTACGCTCGATTCTTACTACCTCTATTTTATGACCAGAGGGAAAAGTATTATCGACTACTTTACCATTAGTCATACTCTTGAGCTTAGTCCTTACGAATGCTGGACCTTTCCCTGGTTTAACATGTAAAAATTCTATCACGACATATATATCATGATTATAATGCATACATAAGCCGTTCTTAATATCTGCTGTACTTGCCATTTATGCTATTTAGTTTTTTCCTTCGATTATTAATATACAAAAGCCTTACCGATTTGTCTATCTCTTTAATAAGCCCACTTAACTAGTATCGCTCCCCATGTAAAACCACCACCAAATGAGGTAAGGACTACATTATCTCCTTTTTTAAGTTTCTTCTCCCAGTCCCATAAGCACAGCGGGATAGTACCAGCTGTTGTATTACCGTACTTATGGATGTTGATCATTACTTTCTCTTTAGGGAAAGATAAATGGTCAGAAACAGCGTCTATTATTCTCATATTAGCTTGATGAGGGACCAACCAGTCAACATCTTCAAGGCTCATGTTTGATTTTTCTAATAATTCTTTGATGGCAGAGGTCATCCCTTTAACTGCCGCTTTAAATACTGGTCTACCATCTTGCCTTACAAAATGATCACCATTATCTATTGACTCATGAGTAAGAGGGTATTTAGATCCTCTAGTTTTAATATACAATAGTTCTCTTCCAGACCCATCTCCTTTAAGCACTGCATCTTTCACACCTAAATCCTCATCTCCTGGCTCTAATAATACTCCTCCAGCTCCATCTCCAAAAATCACACAAGTAGACCTGTCTTTGTAGTTAATGATCGAAGACATCTTATCTGCACCGATTACGATTACTTTTTTATAGGTACCAGCTCTAATGAATTGGACTCCAGTAAACAAAGAAAATAAAAAGCCGCTACATGCAGCATTAATATCATAGCCATAAGCATTGGTAAGGCCTGCTTTCTCGCAGATCGTATTCGCCGTATCTGCTACAGTGATATCTGGGGTTACCGTACCACAGATAACCATATCTATTTCCTCCTTCTTATATCCTGATTTTCTGATGAGTTCTTCGACCACAGGAACACACATATCTGATGTTCCCTTTTCCCCTTTGAGTATTCTTCGCTCTCGGATACCAGTCCTAGATACTATCCACTCGTCGTTAGTATCTACCATCGTCTCCAACTCAGCATTAGTGAGTTTATAATCAGGAACATATCCCGCCACCGCCGTGATCACTGCAGAATTCAATGACATTGTTCTTTAAAATTTAGGACTTAAATTTTTACCTCAATCGGGCGCAAGTTAACAAAAGATGATAGAGAACGTAGCCCACAGACACTAGGATTAAACACAAACCCCTAGAAATACTTCGTCCAATATAGCTGGTAGAGAACATATTAATAAAAATTAACATATGAATTAATATTAATATTTAATCAATTGGTTATTAGATATATACAAATATATGAATTTAGATATAAGCCCTTTAAGAGGCTATGTATAAGTCAAATTGTCGTTCATTTTACTTTCGTTGGTACAGAAATTGCAATGTGTAGTTCGCATGAAATCATGCAGTTATAAATTATCCAAATAATTAATACAACAAGGGAATTATGAAAAATCTAATTGTTTTATTTCTATTGACCTTCTCAGTGAGTGCTTCAACATACGCTACGTCAATAGAAGACATCAACTTCATAGATGGCAACCTTAAGGAAGCTATTAAAAAAGCAGGTGCAGAAGGAAAATTATCATTCGTAGAATTCTACGCTTCATGGTGTGGACCATGTAAATGGATGGAGAGAACTACATTAAGTAACCCAGAAGTATCCGCTTACATCAACGAAAACTACGTTGCTGTCAAAGTAAATATTGATGACTTTGATGGATACGCATGGAAACAACAATATGATGTAGAGGTATTACCTACTATCCTAATCTTTAATTCTAAAGGAACGCTTGTAGAGCGAATAGAAGAAACAGTAGGCCCTACTAAACTTATAAAGGTTTTAAAGAATCATAATTCAGCATATAATACTGAAGTAGTGAAGCATACCTTCAACACTTCTCCTAAAAATTACCGTTCCCAAAAACGGACTTCTCATAGTTCATCAAATAAACCTGGATATAGCAAATACGTAGATGCTCCAGCACGAACAAGCTACCAGCTACAGATAGGCGAATTTGATAACTATGAGGATGCTTTAACTCAGTATAATGAGTTGGTAGATCAATTTATAGAGCCAATCATAGTACTTAATGATTTTAAGAATAATACGATCATGTATAAAGTCCTTATGGGCGACTTTAAAACAGAAAAAGAAGCTATAGAATTCAAGGATATCCTATTTAATCAGTTTAATATGGATGTCATCGTAAATAATTAGATTTTAAGAATCCGTTGATTAATTAAAAGCCCATCTGCTGTCCAGCGGTTGGGCTTTTTTAATGCCATTACCCTACTCTAGCTGATATTTAATTTTGGTAGGTTCTTTGAATTGAATATGGAGATAAACCCTAATAAAACATGGCCATATAGTGCTTAATTTGTCGGCAATATCTATACGGGCTAATCGTTTGATATAAAGTCGAGTGCGTAGAAGACTTAATAGCGTAAGTAATCTACTTTTAGCGTATAATATAATTCCATTTTAAACAGTCAATTTCCTAACCTTACATGTCGAAGAGGACTATATATTCTATATTTTTTGTGATTCCTCTCCTACTCTCCTTTGGTGTAAATAATCTTGCTGCGCAGTGTCCTGGGAATACTACCATAAACGTATTAGAAGATAGAATTGGGATTACTAACGATATAGAATGCTTCAGTTTTACTGGAGAGGGATTTCAAGATATTGAGATTTTTTCATT
>CALFUQ010000354.1 GCA_937929885.1 uncultured Saprospiraceae bacterium | reverse complement strand
TACTGTTCTACCACCTTCTCTGATCGCGAAACGAAGACCTTTCTCCATTGCGATAGGGTTAATAAGTTTAACCTCTAGAGTTACATTATCTCCAGGCATTACCATCTCTACTCCAGCTGGAAGTACAACATCACCTGTTACATCAGTAGTTCTGAAGTAAAACTGAGGTCTGTATCCATTAAAGAATGGAGTGTGTCTTCCACCTTCGTCTTTTCCAAGAACATAAGTCTCACACTTAAAGTGAGAGTGTGGAGTTACAGAACCAGGCTTAACGATAACCATTCCTCTTTTGATTGCTTCCTTATCGATACCTCTAAGTAGAAGACCTGCATTATCACCTGCTTCACCTCTATCCAATATTTTTCTAAACATCTCAACTCCTGTGATAGTAGATGTCAATGGCTTAGCATCTGGTGCTTGCATTCCAACAATCTCTACAGGATCACCACTGTTAATCACACCTCTTTCTACTCTTCCTGTCGCAACAGTACCTCTACCTGTGATAGAAAATACATCCTCGATAGGCATTAAGAAAGGCTTATCTACATCTCTTACTGGCTCAGGAACTTCAGCATCTACTGCAGCCATAAGCGCATTAATCTGTGCTTTTGCATCTGCATCATCTTCTAATGCTTTAAGAGCAGAACCCTGAACAACTGAAGAACCACTACCATCAAAATCATACTGATCTAATAATTCTCTTACTTCCATCTCAACAAGCTCTAACATCTCTGCATCATCAACAAGGTCTACCTTATTCATGAATACAACGATCTTAGGCACACCTACCTGCTTAGCAAGAAGTATGTGCTCTCTTGTCTGTGGCATAGGACCATCTGTAGCTGCAACAACTAGTATTGCACCATCCATCTGAGCCGCACCCGTAACCATGTTTTTTACATAATCCGCGTGACCAGGACAATCAACGTGAGCATAGTGACGGTTAGCAGTCTCATACTCAACGTGTGCGGTATTAATAGTAATACCTCTTTCTTTTTCTTCTGGTGCACCATCAATTGCATCATAAGCCTGCTTCTCTGCAAGACCAGCTTCAGAAAGTACATGTGTGATCGCTGCAGTAAGAGTAGTCTTACCGTGATCGACGTGACCGATTGTTCCTATGTTAACGTGAGGCTTATTCCTCTGAAACGTTTCCTTTGCCATCTGGAATTTTTTTTAAATGTTTTTAATAATAATTCAATAATCTAATTTCTGCTGGTAGCAGACTTGACCCTTTTGGTCAAAATATCTTTAAATAAATGTCAAAAAGATGCTTTAACCTTTTTGAGCCAATGAAGGGAATTGAACCCCCGACCCCTTCCTTACCATGGAAGTGCTCTACCCCTGAGCTACATTGGCTTTTTAGTACTGCTTATTTATTAAGTATTACTAAAAAGCGATTATTTCAAAATTCTCTTTACAGAGAATTGGTTTACAAATTAGAGCGGGCGATGAGGCTCGAACTCACGACCCTCAGGTTGGAAACCTGATGCTCTACCAACTGAGCTACGCCCGCTTCTTGTGGGGGTGATAGGAATCGAACCTATTCAGTCGAAACAACGGATTTACAGTCCGTCCCGGCTCTCCAACTCCGGCGCACCCCCGCCGAAATATTCTATATTTGCTTCGCAAACCTAGAGCCGATGGAGGGATTCGAACCCCCGACCCGCTGATTACAAATCAGCTGCTCTGGCCAACTGAGCTACATCGGCAACTCAATAATTTCAAGCAACTTATGAAGACGTTTCCTCAAAAGAGAGGCAAAAATACTACTTTTTTTCCTAATCGCAATATTGATATTAAGTATTTTCTGAATACTTGAATTATCGCCCTAGAAGGGCTTAAAAAGCCTTATTTCATCAAGACTTCGCCTTTGGGTGGGCATTTTTATACACGGCTTTTAATTGTTCTATCGTATTATGGGTATAAACCTGCGTGGCTGCAAGGCTTTCATGTCCAAGTAGGGCTTTGATAGCATTGAGTTCTGCACCATTATTAGCTAGGTGAGTGGCAAACGAATGCCTCAGTATATGCGGGCTTTTCTTATCGAGTGTAGTCACTTTTGATAAGTATCGCTTGACTTTATTAAATACAAACTTAGGATAAAGTGGTTTGCCTGAGTCTGTAACCAATAAAAACTCCTTATTGACATCATCGAAGTGTTCTTGCTTCGCATTGAGATATGCACTTATGCGATCAAGTAATAGCTTACTCACTGGAATCAACCTCTCTTTACTTCCTTTACCATAGACTTTAATATTATTATTATAAAAGTTTACATCCTTTTCTTTAAGTCCTATGAGTTCTGCTCGCCTTATCCCAGTGCTATAAAGTAGATCTATAATTAGACCGTCTCGATCTCCTGAAAATCCGTCTTCGAAAAGCTCGTCTGTAAGGAGACGCTGGATCTGCTCAGACTCTACATACTTTGGAAGTCGCTTACCTACCTTAGGTGCTATCACTTTTAACATCGGGCTCTTTTTGATAAGCCCTTGCTTCTTGAGAAAATTATAAAATGACTTGAGCGCAGAAATTTTCCTATTGATCGTTTTAGCATTTATATCATTTTGCATCATATGGACAATCCACGTCCGCACATGAGTATGCCTTGCAATTAATAAATCTTCTAATTCGAATTGGGAAAGCAAAAAGTTCGTAAACTGATCAATGTCAGTCTTATAAGATATAAGAGTATGGTTAGAATATCTTTTTTCGAATTCTAAATAATTGAAAAATGATTGCCTATGATCCATTTTTCAAATATATTACTATTTATCGTAATGTGTATAAGGGCTAGTAATTAACAACTAGAGGTTCTTTATCATTTAGTTGTTTAATGGTGTTGGTCTGAAAGGGGAATTTTCAATTACTGTTCTCATACGCTCTCTTTGGTCATAAGTAATAAACTCTCTCATCCGCTTTGCAGTTAACTCAGTACCACCCTCTGTAGTATCTGCCTCTTTATCATCTATACCATCATCCATTATATTTTTCAAACTAAATTCTTGTTCTCTTCCTCCTGAAGAACAATCTCTTGCTTGGTAGTATAATCCTCCATCATTGATTTGCCCTCTACAATCAAATAATACTCCACCAGCTGTAACACAAAAGGCCTTGTACTTTTCACTTACATTATAAGAGAAAGTATCGTCGCAATAATCACCCTTGCATTCATAAGTATTATAAAGCCCCCAGAACTGTCCCATAGTGTTAGAATTAAATGGTTCACTTCCGTTTGAGATATACTGCAAGGCATCATTACCTCCACCATCGTCTATCCCTCTGGTAACAAGTCCATCCAACTTAGCACCTCTCAAGAATGGTTGACTAACACTTATAAATTCATATTCATCACTCAAGAAAATATTTATATACTTATTAGAATTCCAAAAGTTGTTTTGCATAACCTCAAAAAGTTGCTCTTCAGAATCTATTCTATTAGTATTAATAATATGGATACCTGGATTCGCTAATTTGTTCCCTTCTTCATCTGCCTCTGCTAGTTTGAATTTCATTCCAGCATTAATCCAATTTGGGTTTTCCCATTGATCTGTAAGATCATTTTTATCTAAGGTTACGTTGGTATTATTAAATATCCTATTGTACGAAGCAATAGCCCTATCAACTTCACGCACCAGTGGAGAGAAATTAATACAGTGATATACTATTGGAAATTCTAATTCTTCGTATTCGTTTTCTTCTCTGACCGTAAACTCAAAGCTATTAGATTTTACTCCATTGAATTCAGCATGTACTGTATAGCTCCCAGCCTCGGCAAATTTAAAACCTGTCCTTTGTATCGTACTAGTCCCATCAGAGATAACCAACGGGATACTAGACTTAGTAATATCATACGTGAATACTGTAGCATCGACTACGGTAGTCAGAATAAAATCACCAGTAACTGACCAAGGATTCGTTGTCAAAAAGTTAGAACCTTCATAAGCAAGGTCTATAAATTCTATTTCAGATGTATTGACATAATCCACTTTAATAGATTCAGATGATATTCCATTTACTACTGCTCTAAAAGTAGTTCGACTGGTAGATTCGGGTTTAAAGGTTTTGCCATCTAAGGTGTCTCCTTTATTAGTAATTATGTCGTAATCAAAATTTTTAATTTCATTTTCGAAATCGTCAAAAGCTGTAGCAGAAAATTTTACTGGTGCATCACCATCAAAAAAAATTTCCCTGTCAACTGACAAGTATACATCGCCAATAAAGTAGCTATCATAAAACTCAGCTAAGGTTAGTTCTTCCTGTTCCTCACATGATGTAAGCCAACAGATAGTTAGAACTACAGATAAAATAAAAAATAAATTTTTCATAATGTTAGAAGTTGAAACTTATGTTTAGGCTAAAAGTCTTGAGTTTAAGTCTTTGAATTTCTTGTAAGAGTTGGACCCAATCACTTTTAATAAAAGTATTCGCTTGGTTAGTGGCATTGATATCAATATTGAATCTGTAGACCTGAAAGCCTAATTGCGCTAGAAAACCGTACTCGAAAGGTTCTATAAAGTCATCTCCCGTAACTAATACGTCTTGCACATTAGTACTTAGTTCTTTTGTGAGGTGATATCGGGCATACGCACCTGCACCAATAGATACTTTGAAATTTTCTGATCCTGGAGTTATCATAATAGGCAAGACAGCAATTTTAGGACCTGCTAATGTCCATGTTGCTGTCAGATCATTAGCATCCTCACTACGGAATGTTTCTGTCAATACTATGTGATTATAAGTGATATACATTCGACTTTGAAAGAATCTCTTGTAAACCATATTCTGAGTTAATCCTACTTCCCACCCAGACGAAAGACCATTGAGAAAAGGGTTAGAAGGATATACCTCATCCCTAAATAAACTTGGATAAATTATTCCACCATGAAGTCCAAATCCAAATGCTCTACGCCAGTTGGTCAAAAACCCTTCCTTGAGACCAGATATCGATTTTTGCCGATTAAGCATAGCTCCAAAGTTTCCTCCTTTACCTAACCTAGACCAGTTCCCTTTACTAAATATTTTAAACTCTCCCTCGTAAATAATCAAGCCATCGTCCTGTTCATTCAAGACCATATGTTGTCTTACTTTCTTATCAAGCCTAATGATGTATTTTTTAGTTGTATCTCGAGGCAACTTTTTAGTTACCATTGTCTTTCGAAATTCTAGGTTTTCCTCATTTTTCAATAACGCAGATCTAAAGTCTCCTCCTTCTCCTATATCCATCCATACAGTACCTGTATACCTCAAAAATGTTTCCTGATCTTTGTCAAAGACTATAAGGTCTTTGTCCTCAGGCAACATATCTAAAGACTGTATCTGTATTCTGTTGAGAATATTAATTTCCTTGAATTCTATTTTCTTAATCTTCTGTGCGGAGAGAAGAATAGGCACAGCAAAAAATAAAATTATGAGTTCTATCTTTTTTGGCATTTGTTTGGAAGTCTATTACAATTCCAAAACTAACTGTATAGTCTCAAAGAAAAATCCCTAAAAAGATGTATTTTTTAAAATTGTCTAACCTTAGTTAACAACAAACTTTTGAGTACCTATAAGTCCATTCTTAGTATAAACTTGAATGAAAAATGTACCTGGATAAAATCCTTGAAGAGGGATTTCTGTTAAGCTTGAATTTAAATTTGAAGTTGTTGCCGAAACAAGTTTTCCTAAGATATCAATGATTTTAATCTCTGTTATTTGGATACTGGTATCTCCTGAGAAAGATATAGAAAGCTTATCGATGGCTGGTAATGGGAATACTTTGAAGGATGAGTGAGCATCATCAATATCCTGATTAGAGGTTGTCAATATGCACCCAGAATCTATCTGGGCTATTGAGTTATAATTTCTTGCAGCAGTCTGAGTACAACCTTGTATAAATAACTCTTCATTGCCTTGAATAGCAAGAAGCCTTTGGTTTATGTGAATATTCGTATGCTTATCAATACTCCCATCTGGCCACCAAATCTTTATAGAATCTAACTCTATAGTTTCTCCAAGCCCGAAATGTAGTGCAGAAAAATTCTGAGAAGCATGGCTTGTACCTGATAGTAAGATCTGGGAAAGCACTGTAGAGTCGAAATACACTTTTGCTTCAGCATTGTACCCGTTTCTACTTGAAGTCTTCCCTTCTAAACTTAGTTGAACATAGTTATTGTCAGATTCAATCTCGTTTATAAATATTTTGCTCCGTTTACTATCATTGACACCTAGATCCGAGTCTGATGTGGCTGTCACTACTATATCCAGTCTACCATCATTATTGAGGTCGGTGTAGATTGCACCTCTATGGAGTCCTAAACTGAATAGTCCAATCCGCTCTGTGATATCTTCAAAGCCACTGCCAACATTACGATAAAACTTGTTTTCATTGATTATACTAGAGCTAAGAAAATCCGCTACTGGCACATACCCGTTTGATACAAAAAGATCAGCATACGAATCATTATCAAAATCAAATATCATGCTTCCCCAACTTACTGCAGAAAGAGTATCCATCGCAAATTCATTTTCAACATTATATTCAGCAGCTAAATCCACATAGGTTCCATTCTCATTAAGCATCAATTTATTCTTACCAATATTAGTTAGGTAAAGATCATAGTCTTGATCGTTATCGATATCGCCTATCCCAACCCCCATCCCATAGATAGCAGCATCTAGATTTTGATTGGTAGATGTGCTGATTTCTAATACCTCATTAGGATAAATCCACTCTCCAAAATCATTGACTACATAAGCTCCATTATAATCGCTTCCCAAAAATCTGGATGATGCACCTGCTAGCGTACAGCCATTGCTACCTTTCAAAAAAGACTCAGGCATTTGC
>CALFUQ010000353.1 GCA_937929885.1 uncultured Saprospiraceae bacterium | reverse complement strand
AAATAATTTTCTAGGATGATACCCCATACCTTCTCCTTCACTAGAAGGGGGCAACCAAACCACATCAATATGTGCATTTGATAATTCAATTATTTGATTTTGGAAGAAAGAATAAAAACTATTGCTTACCCGATTGTCAGTATAGGTATCCCACCAAAAAGATTGCAACATCACATCGTTAGTGGGATCACTATCAGCATATACACTAGTCCCTTGATCTACGAATACCTCTAGAGGTTCTGGTGTTATAACTGGACTTTTATCACACGATTGCAGACAAAGACACAAACAAAACAATTGTATTAAATAAGTAATCTTCATCTGTTGGGTTTTTAGGATAACATATCAAATCAAAAAACTATAATTCAATATTCCCCTACTAAGTTACAAAGGCATTGAAGAAATTAAACCAAATTAATCGTGTTTCTATAATTCAAACTCGAATCATTCTTTCATTAATAATATTACTACCCTTAATGAATCTTTATATGGTTATATACCCGTCAATATACTAAAAGACATACCAAGTGAGTTTCATACAAAATATCACTTAGCAGGTATAAGTGAATCTATAAATGCCTATGATTTAATAGCTCAATTAGGCATCAATACTATGGAAGAACTATATTTACATTTTTAAAAAAACAACTAAAATATTCCTTCACTTCCGATGAAGCTTAACACCAAAATCAACGCTTTAGCTGACTCTTTAAGAACTCAATACGACCAGATAGATTTTGATCGTAAAATACAGCTCATTGATCTTAGTGAAATAATTACGCAAGAGCTCCACTTTAATAAATCAATAGATTTAAATTTTATCTGCACACACAATTCCAGAAGAAGCCAGTTAGCTCAGATTTGGATGAAATCTGCAGCAGTATACTTTGGTGTTGATAATATCAATACTTATTCAGGAGGAACCGAGGCAACAGCGTTTAACCACAGAATGGTGAATGCGCTGGAGAATGAAGGCTTCGAAATTGAAAAACTAGATGAATCCGATAATCCTAAATATAAATTACATCTGAGTGAGGAGGAGAATTTGGATAATTTCTTTTCAAAAAAATATGACCACGCGATAAATCCCGAATCAGGTAGTCTAGCTATCATGGTATGTGATCATGCTAATGAGTCATGCCCAGTAGTCCATGGCGCTAAAGAAAAATATAGCCTTATGTACAAAGACCCTAAAGAATTTGACGACTCCCCTAAAGAGTCAGAGATGTACACCGCTAAAGTGCATGAGATAGGTAGAGAGATGTTATTCTTAATGGAAAACACGGCTGCAATTCTTAACGTGTAGTTTCTTCCCCATAGACATTTAAATTTTTATTACCTTGATTTTCATAATCGATAATTATGAAAAACTTTACACTAATTGCCTTAGGAGTACTATTCTTACTAGGCACAGGGATAAAATCACAAGCCCAATCTTCTAATAAAGATTACATCATTAAATCTGTAGAAAAGCATAAAGCTGCACTCATCAAAATCAGTGATGAGATATGGGCAAGTGCTGAGCTGGCATTTGAAGAAGTAGAGTCTGCCAAACTATTGGCAGATTATGCGAAAGCAAATGGCATGAAGGTAACCATGGGAGTGGCAGAAACACCTACAGCATTTATTGCAGAATATGGAAGTGGTAAACCTGTCATTGGAGTCATGGGTGAGTATGATGCCTTACCAGGTATTTCTCAAAAAGCAGAACCTACTAAGAACCCTCTAGAAGCTGGAAAAGGTGGTCATGGTTGTGGACACAATTTATTTGGGACAGGTAGTCTTGGGTCTGCTATAGCAGTGAAAGAATTAATCGAACAGGGTAAGCTCAAAGGAACAATCAGATTCTATGGAACACCTGCAGAAGAAAAGTTTTTCGGAAAGCTATGGATGGCACGTGAAGGGCTTTTTGACGATGTAGATGTATGCTTAGATTGGCATCCGAGTGCTAAGACAACTGCTAATGTACAGAGCTCATTAGCACTAGTCGATTTTATCGTAGAGTTCACAGGACAAGCTGCTCACGCATCAGCTGATCCATGGAATGGGAGAAGTGCCAGTGACGGATTAGAGCTTTATGCTCAGGGCATCAACTATATGAGAGAACATATCAAACCTACCGTGCGTATTCACTATCACATCCAAGATGGTGGCCAAGTAGTTAACGTGGTACCAGACTATGCTAAGATGTGGACTAGAGTGAGAGACACTAAGCGAGAAGGTATGCTAGAAGTCTATGAGCGCGTCAAAGAAGTAGCAAGAGGTGCAGCTATCATGGCAAACGTGGATTACAAAATAACTTTAGTCTCAGGTTTGCATGAGGTATTGGTTAATAGAACTGGAGGTGCAGCCTTGCAAAAGAATCTAGAGACATTGGGTGATATAACCTATACCCCATCAGAAGAAGCATTCGCTAAAAAAATCCAAGAGTCGACGGGAAAACCTCAAGTAGGACTTGACGCAACCATCAACCCACTAGAAGAAACGAGAGAACATCCTGGCGGAGGATCTACAGATGTAGGCGACATCAGCTGGGTAGTACCAGAGATAAGGTTAGGCGTAACTACGGCACCAGTAGAAACACCATGGCACTCCTGGGCAGTAGTAGCATGCGGAGGAATGTCTATCGGTCATAAAGGAATGGTATATGCTGCTAAGGCATTAGGGATGACCATGGTTGATCTTTTCGAAGACCCTCAATTGGTTAACGATGTAAAAGCAGAATTTATAGAACGGAAAGGTGATTCGGAGTATAAGGCTATACTTCCCGAAGGACCACCTCCTATTCCAGCACACATCCTTGGTCAGAACTAATAATGATGATCAATAAAATAATTGGAATTGCGCTGATCCTAATGCTCAGTGCTTGTGCTAGTCAAAAACAACTAGCAACAGCGGTAGACAGTAAATCAGCAGTAATTTCTTCTATAGATCGCCAGTCTGCAGAATTGATCGCGATGAGTGATGAGATATGGGCATTAGCGGAGACAGCATTTGAGGAGACTAAGTCATCTAAGATCTTGTCTGATTACGCTGAAGCAAAAGGATTCACAGTGGAGCGCGGTATCATCGGAATACCCACTGCTTTTGTAGCTACCTATGGATCAGGAAAACCCATCATCGGTATCCTCGGAGAGTTTGATGCTTTGCCAGGAGTATCACAGAAAGCAGTCTCTACTAAAGATCCACTTAACGAAGGTGCTGCAGGTCATGGTTGTGGTCATAACTTGTTTGGTGCAGGTAGCATAGGTGCAGCCGTAGCCATCAAAGAACTAATGGCAGCTGGCAAGTTGAGTGGCACGATTAAATATTACGGTACTCCTGCAGAAGAAAAATATTTTGGAAAAGTATATATGGCTAGAGAGGGCGTCTTTGATGAACTCGACGCTTGTCTAGATTGGCACCCGAGTGCTAGTACCAAAGCAGATGTGCAGAGTTTGCTAT
The DNA here is from genome assembly GCA_937929885.1 of uncultured Saprospiraceae bacterium. GTDB lineage: Bacteria > Bacteroidota > Bacteroidia > Chitinophagales > Saprospiraceae > CALFUQ01. The sequence continues at coordinate 2,572 of CALFUQ010000353.1, read as the reverse complement.
CCCTTGTAGATTATACTGTTGAGTTTTTTGGTCAAGCAGCTCATGCGTCAGGTGATCCGTGGAATGGTAGAAGCGCAAGTGATGGCCTAGAATTATATACCAAAGGCCTTAACTACTACCGCGAACATATCAAACCTACATCTAGAATCCATTATCATATCATGGATGGTGGCCAGGTAGTTAATGTAGTCCCTGATTATGCTAAGATATGGACCAGGGTACGTGATACTAAGAAAGCAAGTATGCTAGAGATGTATGAGCGTACTAAAGAGATTGCAAGAGGCGCAGCAATCATGGCAAATGTAGATTACAAAATCTCTCTCGTATCAGGATTGCACGAAGTACTTGTCAATAGAACTGGTGGTACTGCATTACATAAAAATTTAGAACGTTTAGGTGACATCACTTACACTGCAGAAGAAATTCAATTTGCAAAAAACATACAGGAAGCTACTGGCAAAGATCAGTTAGGTCTAGACGGTATCATCAGAGCGCTAGAACCCACACGGGAGTTAATGGGTGGACCATCTTCAGATGTGGGAGATATCAGCTGGGTAGTACCACAGATCAGACTTGGCGTGACCACTGCACCTATCAATGCTCCATGGCATTCTTGGGCAGTGGTAGCTTGTGGAGGTATGTCTATCGGTCATAAAGGCTTAGTCTATGCTGGCAAAGCACTCGCGATGACGATGGTAGATCTTTTTGAAGATCCTCAACTGGTAAAAGATATTCAAGCAGAGTTTGAGGAACGTAAAGGGGATGCGGTATATGAAGCTATACTTCCTAAGGGGCCTCCTCCTGTTCCACAGCATATATTAGATGGTAACTAAAACTTTGAGCCGGGACGCACAAAACAACAAGCACTACATTGTAGTATGATGCGTCAATCCATCAGCATATTTTAGACCTATATAACTACACAATTGAGTAGAGGTTGTTTGATATGTCCTCGCTTCAATCTAGGCTAAAATAAAATTACCTCCTGACACTGCTGTCAGAAGGTAATTACGGAAGTTGTTGATATGTTCAAAGTAATAATTTCTTTTCTTACTTTGATTCAACCCCTAGTACTAAGAAGTGAATCAACAACGGAATCAACCAAAAAAACTGTTTGCTATAAACCCAACTCGCTGTTCTTAAAGTGGGTGCAAACATGAATTGTAATTACATCTTAAAGCTAAATTATAGATTCTAAAAAATCTATAATTGGCCATGGGGATTTTTCCCCTAAATGAATAACCTATACAAAAACACATTTTTCAAATAATTGTGAATCACTACGAATGTAAAGTTATCTATCTATCGTAAACACCACAACCACATGATCATGTGGTTAGATTAAAACATTTTACTATCAGGTTAGGTAGGCGTTTGTCCACCCACTTTGTATAGATGTTCGTAATTCGTCTACAGCCCGTGATTCATAGTCCACTCGGGCTATCTGATTATGAACTCTTTCCACATAATAGCCATTTTCTTGTGTTACCCTTTTCAAATAAACATCAGCTTCCAAATTATGATTATGCATATGAAGTTTACCTCTAGGGCTTTCAATCGACACATTAGAAAATACCTTTATCATATCATTAGTACTCGGGTAGTTATTTACTTTGTTTAAGGTATCACGGAATAACTGACCAGATTCAAAACCTAGCATACTGTAGACATCTGCTATCTTTCTGTGAGCAGATTCGAATTGCTGAACAAATGATTTATTAGTTTTATTATTTAATTTTCTTGTCCAAGTGCTTAGGCTGATAATGTTATTAGCACTTGCGGCTTGCACTTGTAAGTTTGCATCGCTGCACATAAGTCCTCCACCCAACAGGGGGACTGATAACTTTTCATGAGCATAGCTGTGCACAAAATTAACCGCTTCATTACCAGAATAGAAACCTATTACAAAATCGGGTTTAGCACTGTTGATCTCAGAAAATAAGTCTCCATATCCATCGTCTTCTTTTATGTTTGTTACATGCGTATTAATCACTTCGCCGCCTGCTTCTTGATAGCCCTTATGGAAGGCAGCCACATTGGCAAAACCACTATCATAGAAGGAGCTTGCAACAATACAGTTTTTCCCAAAATGCTTAGCGGCCCAGGTACCAGATGCATAGGAAGAGCTCCACATGTTGAATGAATTTCTGAAAACACAAGCACTCTCTGGTATTTTGGATGGTATACTTTCTCCAATAGTATTTTCAAGGAACAAAATTTCTCTAGCTTCAAGTATAGCTTTTATTTTGTGACCATCTTGTCCACTCATCAGTCCAGTCATCATATCTACTTGGTGATATTCAGCTAGCCTAGTAGCCTTTTGACGTAGGTCACTTTGATAGGAATGATAACGCTCGATACATAGCTCAATCTCATGTTTGCCAGGATCACTATTTAATGACAGTCTGAGGCCATCCAAAAAATTATCTGCCATCAGAGGATATCGAGTAGCATATGGCACTAAGACACCCAGCTTCAACAGTGGTTTATTGTTTTTGTTAGGTCTAGCATTACCAGCTACTTGATTAACTAAAGGAAATGCTGCAACACTCACTCCTAATTTGCGTAAAAA
>CALFUQ010000352.1 GCA_937929885.1 uncultured Saprospiraceae bacterium | reverse complement strand
TTCGGACATGAAATCAAAGTTTTAATTATATAATGAAATAGAGGCTTGCCAGCAAAAGGCCTGTAGTTCTTCTTCGGTACTCTTTCGCTCGAGTGACGCATTGGAACAATTGCAGTAATTTGATTCATACACTTTTGATTTACTCAATATTATTATTGGTATTGTATTTTTTTTGAATGATTGTTTTGGCTTTCAATCTTATTTTCTCTATTCAATTTATTAGGGTAGTAAAACCTTCGCTTTAGTCTCCATGATACATTGCCGCTATAGCGATATCCAGCGTAAGTTCCATAGAACTGCATAATTCTAAACAAAGGAATATCTACTATATTTCGAAAGAACTTTTTATCATATACTGAATGATAATAATCGCTAATAATATTGGTGATTGTCAATTTGATAAAGTCAATAAAAGAAAAAGTCTGGTCGGGGAATATGTGCTTATGAGCAATTGCTTCTCTCTTGTATCTATTTAAAATTCGTTTATAAGTTTCTTCATGTACATGCACTATTGGAGCAGTAGAGTCATAAACAACTTTATAATTTTTTGTCATGATTTTCTTAGCCCAATCCATGTCTTCTAGCCCTGTTATTGACTCATCATATTTGTGTTTGTCCCAGAGCTCTTTTCTAACCATGCAAGATGCATTGTTGCAGAATGGATGCGTTTGATTAAGATCGGAGTTATTAGGAAACCACTTGGCAAAGATTCTATGCTCAGAGTATTTTGTTAATTCATTACCGATTTGTTTGCCATAGACCAATGCAACATTCAAATCTTCAAAGTGGGATAACATTTTTTTAATCCATGTATCGAAAACTGGATATACATGAGCACTTGCCAGCAATAAAAATTCACCTGTAGCGACTTCACATCCCTTGTTTAATGCAAAACCAAAAGAGAACTCTTCAGGCTTGATGTGAATTATTTTAGTGGCATACTTCTCTGCGATTACTAGTGTATTATCCGAAGAACCTGAATCAACAACAATTACTTCGACGTCTTTGTGAGTCTGATGTAAGATACCTTCAAACAATCGTCCAATAAATTTGCCTTCATTTAGACATCTGATTATGATACTGACTTTGGGCAATTAAACGCTAATTATTAAACTAAAATATCCTAATTGATTGGATTAATATATAACACAAATCTAAATATATAATCCGTTAAAAATGTGATTCTTGTAGATATTTTACGATAAGCCTAGAAACTCTTCACTTCCATGATTACTTCAATGAGTTGCTCCTTAGTAATATCTTTAAAAATGGGTAATCTAAGCAGCCTTTGTTCAAAGATTTGAGCATTCGGGAAATGTAAATCTGCTACAGTATTTTGTTGCACATTACTGCTGTCAAGTCGAATAAAATGAAAGTAAGCTTGGATACCTTTTTCTTTTAAAGATGAGCTTAAATTATCCCTATGCTTTAGGTCTTTACAGAGGATATAGAAGATATGCGCATTATTAGAAGAGAAGTCTGGAATATTGGGTAAAGTGATATTTTGAGTACCTGCTAAATGCTTCTCGTAATAAGCCCATGCAGCTAATCTGCTATTTTGAATTTGATCATAATTTTCTAATTGAGCCCATAAGAACGCAGCATTTAGTTCTGAGGGAAGGAAAGAAGAACCTACATCAACCCATGTATATTTATCAACTTCACCACGAATGAAAGCCGCTCTGTTAGTGCCTTTTTCCCAAATGATTTCTGATCGCTTAATATATTTTTCATCGTTAACAATTAGTAACCCGCCTTCTCCACATTGGAGGTTTTTAGTAGCATGAAAGGAGTAAGTACCAAAGTGCCCAATTGTCCCTAAAAATCTGCCCTTGTATTTTACTCCGATAGCTTGTGCTGCATCTTCGATTACTACAAGATTATGCTTTGCAGCAATTTCCATAATTGGATCCATATCACATGCCACTCCTGCATAGTGTACTACGACTATTGCTTTGGTTCTAGGTGTGATCAAGGATTCGATTTGGGTATGATCAATATTAGGATGATCTTTTTGGCTATCAGCAAATACAATTTTTGCACCACGAAGTACAAATGCATTTGCAGCTGATACAAAAGTATAGGTCGGAATGATTACCTCATCACCAGGCTGGATATCTGATAGTATGCTTGTCATCTCTAAAGCATCTGTGCAGGAGGTAGTCAGCAAGCAGTGCTTAATTCCAAATTTTTCTTTAAACCAATTATGACATAAGCCAGTATACTTACCATTACCAGAGAGCTGTTTGGTTTCAATTACATCATTGATATATTGAGATTCTTGACCAGTAATGTGGGGTATGTTAAATGGAACTTTCACTAGCCTTCTTTTGTATTTCCGTTTTCATCTACCCAGCCAATCTGCTTAGCAGGATTACCAACTACCAAAGCGTGATCCAGTACATCTTTAGTAACTACCGCACCAGCACCAATCATAGCGTAGGCCCCTATAGTCACTCCACAGATTATAGTAGCATTCGCACCTATACTTGCACCTTTTCTTACCAAAGTAGATTTGAATTCATCTTTTTTCTCAATGGCACTGCGAGGATTTACTACATTAGTAAAAACCACAGAGGGGCCTAAGAAGACCTCATCTTCGCATATCACACCTTTATAAATCGAAACATTATTTTGGACTTTGACCCCTTTACCTAAAACCACATCATCAGCAACAAAGCAGTTTTGACCTAGTATACAATCGTCACCAATCAAAGCTCCAGTCATTACATGACAAAAGTGCCAGATCTTAGATCCTTCACCGATTTTCGCACCTTTATCTATGACTGCACTTTCGTGTTTATAGTATTTTAGTTCCTCACTCATTTTTTAAAGAAAGCTTTTATTTTTTCAACGATAGAAGTAAGTTGTTGCGTTGATAATTCTGTGTGCATCGGTAGTGATAAAACAGACTTGCAAAGTTTTTCAGTATTTGCTAATTGAAAATCACTAACTACATATTTTTGATATGCAGCTTGTCGATACAATGGGAGAGGGTAGTAGATCATAGTGGGGATACCGTGGTCTGCTAGATATTGTTTTAATTTATCTCTTTTGTCACTATTTACCTGTAGCGTATACTGGTGATATATATGATTACTCTTAGGGTTTCGGTATGGAATTTTGATTTCACTTAATTCTTCTAAATGTTGATCATAAAATTTTGCTGCTGTAGTTCTATTTTCTGTAAACGTATTTAAATGCTTTAGCTTAACATCAAGAATCGCTGCTTGTAGACTATCAAGTCTCGAGTTGATACCTACAACTTGATGATGATATTTTTTAGACTGACCATGGCTAGCAATCATTTTTATTTTTTTTGCTAGTACAGGATTGTTAGTGCTTAATGCACCACCATCACCATAGCACCCTAAGTTTTTTGATGGATAAAATGAATAGGTACCTATATCACCGATTGTTCCTGTTTTATGTAATTTAACACGATGATTGTAAGTAGCTCCGATTGCCTGAGCGTTATCTTCAACTACGAATAGTTTATGTTTTTTTGCAAAACTCATCACTACATCCATATCAGACGATTGACCATAGAGATGAACTGGAATAATTGCTTTCGTTTTTTCTGTTATT
>CALFUQ010000351.1 GCA_937929885.1 uncultured Saprospiraceae bacterium | reverse complement strand
ATGCCATCATTAGATTTAGCAGTTAGACTTACTCCTTCTACAGGTTTATCAAATGCATCTAATATTTGTACAGCAAAAGAAGTAGCTAACTCACCCGAAGAACAAGCAGAAGTGATAGCACTTACACTTTCACAGCCTAAGGCATTTCCATTTATGTTTGTCGGAATACCAAGATCTCCATCTATAAGATTACATAATGATTGTACTTCACATTCTGCGAGAGATATATTAGTTAAAATATCAAGGGAGCTTAGTAAATTGAGATTAGATAACCCTTGAATTGATCTCAAAGAAACATTATTACTAATCTCTAATTTTGATGCAATAGTATTTAATGATTCAAGTCCATTTAAAGATGTTAGATTATTATTACCTCTAATGGCTATATTACTTCTCACGGTAGCTAGGTTATTTAATCCCTCTAAACTTTGTAAGGCATCACAATTTTCAATAATCAAGTCCCCATCAAGCTCTTGCAAATTTTTCAAACCATCTAATGAACTCAATTTCTCTAGGTTAGTTAGTTCTATTGAACTTGATAATCTGTTTAATCTTTCTAGTCCTGTTAGAGCAGTTAGGTTATCACAATCCTTAATTTTGATTGCATTACTGACACTTTCAAGATTTGATAGATCGGACAGGCTTAATAGAAAATCACTAGATATCTCCAGTGTACCTTGAATAGACTTTAGGTTTTCGAAACCTAGCAAGTTCGTAATATCTCCTGCAACAGTAATGTTACCATCGAAATTAGTGCAGTTAGAATATTGACTTCTATAATTTGCTATATCTGCCATTGTGTTTATAACCACATCTGATGTAGGACAATCTGGAGCCGATGCGTTAACTGTAGTTGCAATAGCTGCATCTACATCATCAAGAGGCCATGGGTCAAAAATCATACTTTTATTAGGAGCAACAACAATGAAAGTAGGAGTCCCTGAATAACTGAATTGTTCTAATGCTTCTATACTATTACCTTGAGGACTAACAGTGACAAAGGTGATTCCGTGCCGAGCTTTATAAGCGATAGCATGTGAGTCATCTTCAAAGCTCTTATCTCCCAATTCTATAAATTCTACTTGACCTGCTCCTTCATCCCATTTTTCATATAGGGCCTGTACGTCTGTTGCGATAGCATTACAAGGAGGGCAGCCTGCCCAAAATATTTTTATCACAACGGTCTTGCCTTCATCTAGGTAATCTGCATAAAGACTATGTGTGACTCCATCTGTATCAGTAACTGTAAAGTCCTCGACTGTCTGACTAAATCCAATCTTCAGACCTAAAACAAATAAACAGAATATAGAAGTGAATATCTTTTTAAACAATGGAGACGCCATTTGTATTAATTTTAAATAATATTTAAAGACCATTGACTACTAAACCATTTGTAACATATAATGACTTAGGCAAAATCAGCTTTAATGAAGCATGGTCACTCCAAACGAAGTTACACAAATCACTAGTCGAAAGAAAGCGAGAAACAGCATATTCACCGTCTTCTTCACTACATCATTTGCTTATTTGTGAGCATAATCCCGTATATACACTAGGGAAAAGCGGTAAAGAAGAACATTTACTTATAGATGAGGAGGATATTAAACGTGAAGGATTTGAATTTTCAAAAATTAATAGAGGAGGGGATATCACCTATCATGGACCAGGTCAACTAACAGTTTACCCCATCCTTGACATGGAATCGTTTTTTAGAGATGTACATAAGTATGTCAGATATCTAGAAGAAATAAATATCAAGGTATTGGCTTCCTATGGATTGAAAGGAATTAGAGAAGAAGGATTTACAGGTGTCTGGTTAGAAGCTGAAAAAGATAAACCTAAAAGAAAGATCTGTGCGATTGGGGTACACTTTAGTAGATGGGTCTCTCTACATGGATTTGCCTTAAATGTAAATACCAATTTATCTCATTTTGATAATATCATTCCCTGCGGGATTGCAGAAGAAAACAAATCCGTCACTTCTCTTGAGAAAGAACTTGGAAGGAGAATTGATATGCAAGAAGTAAAACTATTGGTCAAAGAAAAGACTGCAGAGGTATTTCAGTTTGATTATTCTGAATAGCTACTTGTCAAATTTTCTTCCTGAGCGGTCTGTAAACAAACTATTAGCTTGTTGAGTACCCATCAACACGATATCCTGAATATTAATGTGCTTAGGTTGGATAGCGATGTAGTAAATCGTGTTTGCCACATCGCTTGATTTAAGAGGGTTGAAATCTTCATAAATTTTTGACTTCTTTTTGTCTCCATGAAATCTCACTAATGCAAACTCAGTCTCCTCTACATGTGCTGGTGATACTTGACTGACCCTTATGCCATGTACATGCAAGTCTATTCTCATAGCTTTCGTAAGCGCATTGACAGCGTGCTTAGAAGCACAGTAGACATTACCTTTAGGATACACTTCATGACCTGCAGTAGAGCATACATTAATGATGTGTCCTGAATTTCGCTTGACCATCCCAGGACTTATAAGTTTAGTCATATACAACAAACCTTTCACATTGGTATCAAGCATGGTCTCCCAATCCTTAATATCTCCTTCATGAATGGGGTCCAAACCACTTGCTAAACCCGCATTGTTAATCAGGATATCTATCTTTTTCCAATCTCCCTTGAGTGATGCTATTGCAGCCTTACAAGCGTTTAGATCTCGCACGTCAAAACATAAAGATTTAATCTTGACTACATATTTATTACTGTACTTCTTTTTGATTTCATCTAGTCGCTTTTGTCTACGACCAGTAATTATCAAATTATATCCCTGCTTAGCAAATACTTTAGCTGTGGCTTTTCCAATGCCAGAAGTAGCACCAGTAATGAGTACTATTTTTTGCGGAAGTGTTTTCATTTTAAACTTCGTCTCTTAGTTCAGCAATAATTTTATCAAATCCTTTCTTAAAGTTTTCATACTCATCTGTAGCTGGACCAGAGAATCCAGTGTGTACTTTTCTTAATCTATTATCTTGATCAATGAAGAGGAGCGTAGGATAGGATAGAATCTTATCTAAGAATGGTAGTTTCACTGTTGATTCAGCTTTGTCAAAGTAGCCTCCATAAAGAATATCGAAAGGAATAGATTTTCTTTCTTTATATCTCTTGATTGCAGCATAGGCTTTTTCTTCATCTCGGTATCGCTCAAAAGCAAGAGCAACTACTTCTATATCCTCAGTATCATTATCTTCTAAATACTCTAAAAGGAAGTTCGTCGCATCCATACAGTTAGGACACCAGGTGCCCATGATCTTAACAACTTTTATCTTACCCTTATACTTGTCATCTGAGAGAGAAACTATCTGCTTATCCAAATTAGGAAAGCTAAAGTCTATAACATCATTACTACCTTTAAGGCTAGTTAAGGCAAAAGGATCAGTAAGTTCGAATTCTTCATCTCTTGTCCCTTCCCAAGTGACCTGATAGTGTGTCCCAGAAGTAAAACTTCCTATGATCTTATTATTATCTAAAATCTTCCCTGCAAAAAGAAATGCGTGGCTCCCATCGAAAACAGATAAATAAAACTTGTTATCAATAATATCCCCTTCTAGAAATCGGTAGTCACCTGTTTCTGTTTTAAACGTGCCAGTTATTGTATTCCCATCCTGATTAAATTTTCCTATCGCACTAAATTGAGATCCATCGGATTCTGAAAAAACACATTTCCAGTTTCCTGAGATATCAAACTCATTAGCTTTGGTCAGGTTAGTAAATCTATAATCTACGCCGTGGTACGCTACAAAGGGTATTTTGTAGTTATCTCTATAATTTACGACCCATTCTCCCTCTAACACATTTTCATTATAGATAGCTTTAAGATAAGTGTCGTAGACGGGAAACTTTATAAGTATGGTGTCTCGATTAGTTGCTCTGTCTTTACCATATCGTATATCATCTACTATTAATCGCTCTGTATCATTATGAAGCACGATATGAAAATCCTCATTACTTCCTTCTGCATAAACAACTTCAAAATTAAAAGGCAACTCAGCTGACTCTACGATATTGAGCTTAGTATTAACCTCCTCTGCAGCATTTACAATGTTGGGGTCATTTAGGTCTAATACACCTCGATAAATTCCTGGTGGTAGTTTTTGATGATTATTGATTGCTTCTACACATCCTTGCATAACAAACACCAATAGAAGAAAATAACTAACTCTAATCATGGCTTATTTCTTTTCTCCAGTAAAGGAATCTTCCTTGTACTTGAATAGTACATTAAAAGTGGTTAGACTACCATAAATTCTGGTAATGTACTGTTGAAGATTTACTTTCTCTTCATCGGTTAGTTTACTACTATTTATTCTTTGTTCCATTACTCTTATCCTATCTCTGACCATAACAATCTTGTGGAAGAAAGTATCAATTGGGATTTCTTTTTCTTTCATGCTAGCATCTTCAGGCTTTAGCACCATAACTCCATTATTCCACTTATCCCCTAGCTTTACTTCTTCTGTCACGCCCATCCACGTTTTTAAGATTCTCTCAAGAGATCTTTCCGCTTCTGTAAAAGAAGCTACTTCGCTCATTGGTATAGCTTCTACAACTTCCCATTGATCATAGGTCTTACCTACATGTTTGATTCCATATAAAATAAAACAAACTTCATAAGCTGCTACATCTAATTTGATAACAACTCCATCTCCATATGCAGGATGCTTAACTCTAGATCCTACACCTAAAATATTTGATTCACTCATTACTATAAATTATTAGAAATTATCTTTTACGTCATCCCAGTTCTTAGGATTAGGGGTTTGTAATTTGCCAAAGCTCTTACCTACGATCATAGATACCGTAGCATCTCCAGTAATATTAATTACAGTTCTCAACATATCCAATGGTCTATCAACCGCTAGTATCATTGCTATACCAAGAGCTAAATATTCTGATGGAAAATTAACAGCTTCCAGTACTATGATTAGCATAACTACTCCAGCACCAGGCACTGCTGCTGTACCTATAGACGCAAGCAAAGCAGTAAAAAGAATAGTCAACAAAGCCCCCCATGTCAAATCAAAATTAAATGCCTCACAGATAAAGACAGTTGCTACCGCTTGATACAAACTGGTTCCGTCCATATTGATTGTAGCTCCAACAGGGCACACAAAACTTACCACTTCTTTTTGCACACCAAGATGCTCTTCTACTCGCTCCATAGTGACAGGCAATGTCGCTGCACTAGAGCTAGTTGAGAATGCCACCAACTGTGCAGGTGCAATTCCTTTTAAGAAGGTCATAGGGCTTTTACCGATATACACTGCTACTACAATGACGTACAAGACGAGCATCAATAATAAACCAATCACAACTGCCATAGCATACTTAGCTAATGCAACAAACAAATCAGGGTTCGTGGTCTCTACCACCAGAGCAGCCATCAATGCAAATACACCTACCGGTGCATAGAGCATAATCAGGTCGACCATTTTTAAGATCACTTCGTTAAGGCTATTAAAAAAATTCTTGAGCGGTTCCCCTTGTTTAGCTGGAACCAAGAGAAGAGAGATACCAAAAAATATTACAAAGAAAATCACTTGTAACATATTCCTGTTTCCTGATGCGGCTGAGAAAATATTATCTGGCACCATGTCTACTAAAAACTGTATTGGCGAAAGTTGCTTTTGACCTTGTGCTGCTTCGATTCTAGAGTTTGCTTTATCAGCATTATCTGCTACTAGCTCTGAAAGCGTCTCAGCCGTAATGCTGTCTCCTGGATTAATCGCATAAACGACTAACAAACCTACAGTAAGCGCAATTAAGGTGGTGAAGATATATATCGATATAGTCTTAAGCCCAAGGCTAGAAAACTTAGAAATATCCTGAAGATCAGCGATTCCTTTAATCAACGAAGCAATGATTAGCGGGATAGCAATAAGCTTCAACAAATTGATAAATATTGTCCCAAACGGTTTTATCCAATCCCTAACAAACTCCGCTCCACCACCAATTTTAGAAAATATGATACCTGCAATGAGGCCTAAAACCATGCCTCCCAAAATCTTCCAGTGTAAAGGTATATTCTTCAATTCTATGATAGTTGCTTAAGTAGGAAAGGTAATAAAATTATTACCCAAGCAAGTACCCGAAAATTAAAACATAGGGGGGAGTTCAGTAATATGTTTCTATATATATGAGATGTACTGCAATTATCTCAAACACATTACGTATTTACGTAATGTGTATTTTGAAAATTAGAAATTTAGAGAATGAAATATTTATTTACAGTAGCAATGTTCACTTTCCTATTTGCTACTCAAGCAAACTCACAATTTAGAATTGGAGCTGGAGGTGTTTTAGGATACGGATCTGATAACTTTATCAGCGGTATCAATTTATCTGGAACTTATGTAGGAGAAGGAGATTTAGATTTTGGTGCAGAAGTAACATACTGGTTAGAGGATAATCCATCAGTAGCTTTAGATTTTAATACATTTTATCTAATGAAGATCATCGGTAATAACGATGATATCTATGTTTCTCCGTTTGGAGGTCTTAATCTAACTAGGCCTACCCAGATTAGAGAAGGAAGTGGACAAGGATTAGAATGGGGTATTAATGCTGGAGTATCTATTAAAAAGGAAGTAGGTGACCGTCTATTTATTCTAGAGCCAAAAGTTATAATAGAAGGTGAGCAAGACTTTGTTATTAAAGCAGGGTTTGTATTTTAATAATATTCTTGTAACTGAGTAGATCTTTTAACAAGAACTAGTCTGTTAGATATGTCATTTTTATAGCAAAAAAGCTAATGTTAGATTTCCAAATTGGATAGATCAACATAGAAGGATTGCTAATTCATTCTTTGACTTTTGAGATTATTATCTCTGCACTATTATCTTTGTTTAATTTTACTTTTAGAGGCTTTTCTAAGCTTGTGCCGAAAAGCATTACACTAGCAGAATTCGGCGGGTATTTGCCTTCATTTACTGCTAAAATCTTAATGCAGGTTGACTCTTCTAGTAATGGAATCTTAATATTATTTATAGACTTCTGAACAGCATAATTTTCTAATATCAGGTTATCATTAGCATAAATCGAAATCCTGTCTCCATCAATAAATTCATTATCAAATACTTTGAGATTGATTACTTGTTCCTTCGAAGAAATATTTAATTTCTCTCCATCTTTTAATGTTATAACCTTTACATTTAGCTTGGAGTTTTCGGTTACTTTTTTTACTGCTTCTCTTTTTTCCTTTGGTATTATTTTCTTGTTTGCAATACCATCCATTTTATTGAAGTAATATTCTTCACCAAGTAAGTAAATATCACCTTCGACACATAATTCACCATTAGGATATCTGCTAAAAAAATGACCTTGTATTATGCTTTTTTTTCTACCTAATTTAATCTTAGCGTTGTAAAGATGTACATAACAAAAATCGCTTTGCGGAAAATCTGATTTAGTACTAAGGTTATCTATCTCTTCAAATGAAATTTTTTTCTTTGACTTGTCAAGTACTCCTTTAATTGCTGACTCCGTTCTATGGCTTCCAGAAAAGTCTGTAATGGACTTTCCTATTATCTTACCTCCCTGTTGTTCTGTGAATTCTATTTTATAAGTGATCAGAGTCTTATCTGACAGCTGTATAGTACCAATAAACTCGTAGAATTCTCCTACTTGAGCATTGCATGATAAAGAGCAAATAATTAATATCAGAGTATATATATATTTAGTTTTTATAGCCATCTATGATTAATTGTTAATTTTATTATAATCTAATAATTATTAAAATATGAAGAACTTCATTTTTACTGTGACATTAAGTCTAATTGGCTTCAGTTTATTTGCATCATTCCCTGTGAACAAGGAAAATGTAGATGAAATTACTATCAATATTAATGAACTTAAAAAGTCAGACCAGAAAATGGTTGCTGAAATTGATATAGCAGCCGAAGATGCTTTGAGTCCTGCAACTGCTAGCGATAGTGAAACTAAGTGGGTAGCCGTAGCATTATGGTTTATTCTTGGCGGTGTAGCAGCTCATAGATGGTATCGTAAAAAACCAGTTGGCTGGAACATCTTATTTATTCTTACTCTAGGAGGTTTAGGGATTTGGTGGTTGGTTGATGGAATAAATATCTTAACTGATAACTTTTAGTAATTCTCAAGTAATCAAAATAAAATAGCTGATCTGCTATCAGGTCAGTTATTTTATTTCATTTATTCAATTTGTTAGCGAAATAAGGCTATTAATTACTGTTACTTTTATTTAATTACCGCTACTCTTAATTAAGATACATTTCACTGCGCGGGTCATTTCTCGTTTTTTAGCAGGGCCTGGTAAGGATTCTAATTTAAAACCGCACTGTTTTAAAGCTCGTTTAAAGCTGCCTTTAGCACAATAGGTAACTAGGATAGCTTCATCCGAACACATCTGATAAATCTGATTTAGGAATGGGTATTCCCAGAGATGTTCTTGTACACTAGGTGCAAAAGCATCAAAATAGACTAAATCAAAAGTTTGAGAATTCTGAAAACGCTCAAACTCTATCTGGTGTTTAGTAAAATTAAAATTTTCAAAAGTCTGAGGTTGTCCCCATTCACATTCGTGAAGTTGGATAAATGTATTCTTATCAATATCTAGTAAATCAGAGTAATTGAGCACACTAGCTTCGTCTAAACTTATAGGGTATGCTTCTAATCCAGTGTAGCTTACCGATATAGGTTTGTCTTTTATCTCTAGCAGTGTGAGGATGGCATTTAGACCAGTACCAAATCCAATTTCCAAAATATTAATCTTATCCTTTCCTAAATCTATCAGATGCTTTAGCCCTGCATCTATGAATACATGATTACTTTCTTCTAATGCGCCATACCTTGAGTGATAAGCTTCACCAAATTTATCGCTGATGAGTGAAGAGGATCCGTCTTGTGTTATGAAAGGTTGATTAGACTGCTCTGACATTAGTTTTCTAGCAGACCGTCTTTTACTTCTTGTACATTGATATCCATATGTGAGACATCATAAACACATCTGCCATCTTTAATCACTAGAAGTTGGGGGGATTCATGTACGATTTCGAATTTCTCGGCAATCTGGTTCGAGACGTTTCTGTGCTTGATCAAATCTAGATAGTATAGATCTACCTCATCTTTAATATCCCAATGATCATCAAGCCTAAGCTTTGCAATAGAGCTGATAGGACAACTTGTACTATGCTTAAAAATGATACTAGGTTTACTAGTAGAACTATCTACGATCTTATCTAACTGATCGATAGATTCCAAATTAAGCCACGGAGCCATAAGAAGATTATTTTATAATGCTGATAGGTGATTTTACCTTGAAATTATTAGGGCATCCAACTCCTCGGTTACATGCACTAAACAAAGCAATAACAGCAACGAATGCTAAAAGTTGTAAAACTATTCTTGACTTTTTAGTCTTCATCTTTTGATGTGTTTAATTTTAAAACGGTGTGTAACTACAAGTTAGTATTATTCCTTTTCAGCTGTCCAGTTTTTTGGTCAGAAACTAGGGTTTTTACTGAATTTTATACCTCATTTAGAATACCAGTATACTTTTCTGAGCCCGATTTATGAATTTATCTAGTAAAAAACGGCTCTTTGGTACATCATTACTAGCTTTCAATTATCTTTGCGCACTTAAATAAAGAAAAAGTTAATGTCTAGAATAATTACGCTAAGAGATGCCTTAAGAGAAGCAATGAGCGAAGAGATGAGAAGAGATGAGAATGTTTTTTTAATGGGAGAGGAAGTAGCAGAATACAACGGTGCTTACAAAGTAAGTAAAGGTATGCTGGAAGAGTTTGGCGAGAAGCGCGTAATTGATACTCCTATTGCAGAACTTGGGTTTACGGGTATAGGTGTAGGTGCTGCTATGAATGGCCTTAGACCAATAGTAGAGTTTATGACATGGAACTTCGCAATTTTAGCGTTTGACCAGATCGTGAACAACGCTGCTAAGACATTATCTCAGTCTGCGGGTCAGTTTAGCTGTCCGATTGTATTTAGAGGGCCATCAGGTTCTGCAGGTCAGTTAGCACAGCAGCATTCGCAAACATTTGAAAGTTGGATGGCAAACTGTCCAGGACTTAAAGTGATATCGATTATAGATCCAGCAGATTCTAAAGGATTACTTAAATCTGCGATAAGAGATGAAGATCCAGTATGTTTCATGGAGTCTGAGGTTATGTATGGTATGAAAGGAGAAGTACCTGAAGAAGAATACCTTACTCCAATTGGTGTAGCTGCTGTAAGGAAAGAAGGTACGGATGTAACGATTGTCTCGTACAATAAGATGATGGAAGAAGCCAAAGCAGCAGCAGCGGAATTAGAAAAGGAAGGTATCTCTGCAGAAGTCATAGATCTAAGAACGATAAAGCCTCTCGATTACGAAACAATCGTCAAATCTGTAAAGAAGACTAATCGATTAGTAGTTGTAGATGAAGCATGGCCATTTGCTGGTGTCTCCGCCGAAGTAACTTACCAATTACAGAAGTATGCATTTGATTATTTAGATGCACCAATTGTTAGAGTTAATTCTGCTGATACTTCGTTAGCTTACTCTGCTCCTTATGTTGAAGAGTATCTTCCTAATCCTAAGAAAATTATAGACGCGGTCAAGTCTGTTATGTATGTTGGTGCTTAAGTCAGTTACCAGTTAATAAGAAGATTCATTTTTTTTACTTCTGACTAACTAAACGCGCCTTCGCTTTTCTTTTTCCAATACCTCATTATGCCATGCACATTTGCACTTGATGGATTAGCATTCTCGTAATCTTTGACTTTTTCAGCTGGGATTCCTTGATCTAATAAATCTTTGCTCAAGAATTCACCAAACGGTTTGTAGATTTCTTTTAGAGGAGTTTCATTGTCAAAGTATGGCTTTAGAAATTGTGCTTGAGCATTTAAAATCTCCTTCAACTTGTACATGTGACTTTTTATATCAGTTACTTCTGAGCCATGGGTCAGGTAGTAAGTATCGACTTCTTCTATTGCTAAACATTTATCTATAGATGCAATCCACTGATCTATATTAATATCTGGTGGTGGACACGGAGCAAGTATGGCTTGGTTATCCTTCCAGATAGCAGCTACATCACCAGTAAACAAAACATTATCTAATTGCCAAGCTGTATGGTGTTTTGCATGACCAGGACTGTGTATCGCTTTAAATGTACAATCACCTATAGTTATCGATTGGTTATCTTCTACTATCGTTAAATTATCAGCAGCTATCGGTTTGAGTGTACCCCAAAGAAAATCCATCATCTGACCATAGATTCTTTGCGCTGAGGCTAAGAGCTTTGCAGGATCATGAATGTGGCGATAGCCTTCTGGATGAACATAGATCTGAGCACCTAATTCTGACCAGCACCAAGCTCCTCCAGCGTGATCTAGATGTACATGAGAGAGGAAAACGTGCTGAATATCAGATTGTTTATATCCTAACTTCTCGATACCTGCAACCAGGTTTTTGTTAGAAGAGTGGGGGCCCGTTTCTATGATTACAGGTCCAGCTGAAGTCTCAACTAGGAAGCTGAATATTTGGAGAAATGTGCCGTGAAACTCTAAATTAATTGGGTGAATCTTTGCTTTGATACTCATAAGCTTTATTTGCCTTCACAAAATAATAGACAGTTTGTGATTTTATCGATTAAATAATAATAAGTCGATTGATTTAAAGCAATAAAAGAATTACTATTATCATAGGCGAATCAAATAGAATGAAAATCATAGCTAGAATTCTCTTCCTGTTATTGCTTAGTAGTCCATTAGCAGGACAGATAGAATGGGAAAAATATAACCAGATAGTAAGTGTCTCTGGAAAGAACCCTGTTGAGGTCGCACAAGCAATTACAAAAGGTTATAGCACTGACGATGAGAAAGTCCAAGCCATCTACTATTGGGTTACACACAATATATCTTACGATCAGAAGATGTATGAAAAACTGAAGAAGTCAAAATCAGACAAGAAAAAATACAGCTCTAAAGAGATTAAAGAAAAGGAAAACAAAGAAGTAATTAAAACTCTCAAAAGTAAAAAGGGAGTATGCCAACAATATTCGCGAACCTTCCAATCACTCTGTGAGGCTATCGGCATACAGTGCAAATTTATAGGAGGCTATGGTAGAGCAAATGCTACAAAATCTGGACTAGGAGAAAAGCATGCATGGAATGCAGTGTACCTCAATGACAATTGGCATTTAGTAGATGCTACTTGGGGGGCGGGTTATGTTAATGAGAAGAAAAAGTTTCTGTTTTCTTTTGAACCTGCTTATTACTCCGCAAATGCAGAAGCCTTTAAAATGAATCACTTGCCTACACAGAGTAAGTGGCAATTAACTGACAATGTCATCGACAAAACTAGTTTTAAGGCTCATCCAGGAGTAGGTGCAGGTTTTATCAAATATAACCTTAGCACTCTCACACCTAACTCTAGTAAGTTAAATATAGAGAGAGGCACTCCATTAGAAGTAAGTTTTACATCACCTGAGAAGCTAGAGCATCTAAGTGTTTTTAGTATTAGAAAAGGACAAGAAATAGATGTGGATCTTAACCATAATGAAGGCAGATACAGTATCACAATCAATACCGATGAGCTTAAGTCAGGATCATATGGTTTCTTCAATGGTAAGAATCTACTCTTTGCCTACCGCATTTCCCCTAATTAATTTTGGTTTTACAACCTCTATGTTCACCAGACAAAGAGGTGTATCTATCAAATAGAAAATTCACGATTTATAGTGATTGTGTAAGCAAGTTAATGCTCATAGCTTTGTATTTAAATAAACTAACATGAGCACTTCATCTTATTTAATTCGACTACTACTCTGTTGTTCAATCTTCTTATTTGCTTTGACTCAGAGCTTTGCATCCAAGACAACCTGGACAGGACCTGGTAATAATTGGAGCACCCCTACCAACTGGGATAATGGAGTGCCTACTTCATTAGATAGTGCTGTTATAACTGGAGGCACGTCTGCATCAAATATTAATGTGCTTATTTCTTCACCAGTACTTGCGCTACATGTTACTGTGGATGATCATTGCATTTTGAGTGTGTTAAACTCTGCTTCACTAACGATCGTAGATGCTCCCCAAAATGCAATAACAATAAATGAAAAGGGTTCCTATTTTAATTATGGAACTACTAATGTTGAGCTGCCAGGAGCTAACGGAATTAGAGTTTTTGGTAAGTGGGAAAATTATGGGTTATGCAATATCAACAATACTAATCAGGGTATTATCTTCATGAATGATGCATTGGGGATAAATGATGGAGAACTAAAAGTGATAACTTCTAATTTCGGAATGAACAACAAAATAAATTCTCAATTCACCAATACAAATACTGGAAAAGTAACTGTTGATGGTTGTGATACAAGTCTCAATAATGAAGGGACATTCACCAATAATGGAGACATATTTATTTACAATACGATAACATTTGGATTATATAATACAGGCTTATTTATTAATAACGATTATTTTCTAATCTTTGAATTGGGAATTAATTCACAGCTGAGCACGGGTATTTATAACCAAACTCTTACGAATGCAACTGCTATACATGTAGGTTCTTTTAGAAATAATGGGTACATAGATATATCTGAAGTTACTGGTACCGCGATAAAGAATACTAATTATACTACATTCTTAAATAATTCATCTATGATTATCTATACAGTTA
>CALFUQ010000350.1 GCA_937929885.1 uncultured Saprospiraceae bacterium | reverse complement strand
CTGATTTGGTGATCTCCAGCGCTTTTAAACATCGTTCGCTGCTGTAAAAAGACGGTTAGTTCACAGTTGTCATTACCACAGTTACCTATCCAACCTCCTTGATTGTCAATCATCTCAATCGATAAGGTGTCTAGTACAGTCGTTTGATCTGGAAACTGTGTTTTGATTCTTAGGTATAAATTTTCAAATGAGTAATCCGCGCTATGATCGATATCTAGGAATAGATTATACTTCTCTGTAGTTTCATCAATACTAAAATTGAAAATAGCTGGGTCTTGGTTTTTCCAAGTTCCATTTTCAAAACTAACAGAGTGGCTATAAATAGTCTTATCAGTACAGGATGATATCAAAATCAAGCAGATGCAGAGAATTAATATTCGCATTACTCAAAGTAGTCTTTCATCCGCTCAAAGAATCCTTTTTCACTCTTCCCTGGATTTGGTATAAAGTTTTCTGATTCCTTTAGCTTCTTTAAGATTTTCTCTTCTTCCTTACTAAGTGCCTTTGGTGTCCAGATATTTACATTGATGAGTTGATCACCTTTTCCGTAGCCTTGCACAGATGGTATTCCTTTACCTCTCAACCTGAATATCTTACCTGCTTGTGTACCTGCAGGAATTTTGATTTTTACTTTTCCTGAAAGCGTCGGTACTTCTAGTGATGTACCTAAAGCCGCGTCGGCA
Source organism: uncultured Saprospiraceae bacterium (assembly GCA_937929885.1). GTDB lineage: Bacteria > Bacteroidota > Bacteroidia > Chitinophagales > Saprospiraceae > CALFUQ01. The sequence goes on along the minus strand of CALFUQ010000350.1, from coordinate 13,201 downwards.
AAATTTAAAAATAGATCGTGGATAATGTTATTGCCGTCTCTAGCTAATTTATCATGTGGCTTCTCTTCGATATTGATTAAGAGATCTCCTGCTGGGCCACCATTCTTACCAGCGTTACCTTTGCCTCTCATTGATAGCTGCATACCTTCTTCTACACCTGCCGGGATTTCTAATTCTATCGTTTCGCTATCCATCTTCCTTCCCTCACCCTTGCATGATCCGCACCTTGCAGTTATAGTCTGTCCCGATCCACTACACGATGGACATGCAGCAGTAGTTTGCATCTGACCTAAGAATGTACTCTTAACTTGTCTTACATAACCAGAGCCATTACAAGTACCACAAGTCTTCACAGAAGAAGAGTCTTTTGCCCCACTCCCACTACATGTACTACACTTAGATTGTTTTTTAACCTTAATTTTTTTAGTAACTCCTTCTGCTACTTCCTTTAATGTCAGTGCTACTTTGATTCTTAAATTTGTTCCTCTTTGGCCTGTGCGTGCCCCTCCTCTTCTACCTCCTCCTCCTCCGAAGAACCCTTCGAATGGACTTCCTGAATCTCCGAAGATGTCTCCAAACTGAGAGAAGATATCATCCATCGTCATGCCGCTACCACCAAATCCACCGCCACCACGCATATTGGGGTCTACTCCAGCATGACCGTATCTATCATATCTAGCCTTCTTATTTTCATCACTGAGTATCTCATATGCCTCTGCGGCTTCCTTAAACTTCTCCTCCGAAGCTTTATCATCAGGATTCCTATCTGGATGAAATTTGAGTGCTACCTTACGATACGCTTTCTTGATCTCCTGCTGGGTTGCTGTTTTAGCCACACCCAAGACTTCATAATAATCTCTCTTACTTGCCATCTTATTTCCCTACCACAACTTTAGCGTGTCGTATAATTTTATCTTTTAATAAATATCCTTTTTCAATAGTATCAATAACCTTCCCCTTCATGTCTTCAGATGGTGCTGGTATCTCTGTTATTGCTGCATGTAATTCTGGATCAAATACTTCACCAGTAGATTGCATTGCTTCTACTCCTAGATTAGTCATGACTGTATTTAACTTCTTGTACACCATCATGACTCCCTCACTGAATTGTTCTACAGAGCTATCATCCTCTGCACTCTTCTTAGCTCTATCAAAATCATCCATGACTGGCAGGATCGCATTGATAGTTTCTTGGGAAGCAGTCTTCATAAAGTCTAGCTTCTCTTTAATAGATCGCTTCTTGTAATTATCAAACTCAGCAAACAATCGTAAGTACTTGTCCTTAGCTTCATCGATTTCTAGTTTCGAGTTTTCTAAGTCTTCTTCTAATTGTTTGGTTTTACTTTTCTTCTTTTTGGCCTTCGGCTTCGTCTCTGATTTACTACTTTCTTCTGCGGTAGCCTCGCTAGATTGTTCTTGCATTTCTTGCTCTTCCGGAGTTTGCTCTGTCGTATCCTTCTTGATCATTTTTTTCCAGTTTATTTTCATTGGTATTGAATCAATAATTTAGCCATAGCTATATATACGCCAAAATGACAGATATAGTTGCAAAGGTTAGATAATTTTGACAATAGATGCCGAAAATAAGAAGTATTCAGGCCTTTGAAAGAATATCAGCTATTTCAGAAAAACTTTGGTTTACACTGATGATCTTTCCGTCAGGGTCGATCAAGAATTTAGAAGGGATATCTGAGACATTATACTGCTGAGCTAGCTTAGACAACATTACAAATTTTGCGTTTTCTACTATTTGGTATTTCCAACTGAATCCATATCTATCAGCTGACTTCTTCCAAGCGTTATCCGTTTTCTCTAGCGCTATAGTTACTACCTCAAATCCTTCAGCAGTTTTAAATTGTTGATCTTTAAATTGATTATAAGTATCGACTAACTTAGGATTCTCACGATGACAAGGTCCACACCAAGATCCCCAAAAATCAATCAAAACATACTTGCCTCTAAGCTCTGATAATGTAAAAGAAGATCCATCCACCAGCTGAGCTGTAAAATCATTAGCTATGCTTCCTTCCTTTTTTGAGGGGCTTCTAAAAAAGAAATTATAGATGAATGCAATTACTATTAAACCGAGTACAATATTGATTATCTTATTTGTCATTTATTTCACAAATATCTTTGCAATTAAATTTAAATTTTGTTGCCCTTAGGACTTTAGTTCTTGTTGTACTCTCTTTTTACTTTTCCGCTTGTTAGCAATTTTCCTTATCCAATTAGGAATGATAATCGCTCCTGCAATAAGATACGGATAATATGTGATTAAGCGCCAGAGTAGCGCCGCTATAAATGATAGACTCTTTGATATGAAATCGCTATAGTACCCACCAAAAACTATCTCTGCAATTCCTGCTCCTCCAGGTGTAGGGCTAAAGGCAGTAACGGCATACATCACCTCTCCTCTTGCATACATCAATAACTGATTCCAAAAATCAAGTGATGTAGATTTAACTAGACATATGATTATACAATTGACAGCTAAAAATCTAAAAATCCATGCTCCAGCTGTAGCAAAGTTAGCTCTTAAGTGAAACTTCCAGCTCTTAGACTTCATCTCTTTAGCACTCACAACTACATCCATGGCAGTCTCTCTAATTGAATCTTTAAATCTGCCTAATATTTTCCATTTTGATATCCAGAGTAATAGACGCTTGATCTGAGTAGGATTAATAAATAGTCCATAAAAAATAACGAAACTATAAGTCAACATAAAAAACACAACTAACAGAAAAACTAAGCCAAACCCATCTATCATATTCATCGAGGTCATCCCAGGCCTAATGATAATTGGACCAAGAATAAAATAAAGTATAAGCAACGAAACCACAAAAAACAAACCATCTATGATTACCGAGTATAGTACTATCGCAACTGTTCTCGCAGTTGATAATTTTTCTTGAGCAAGAAAAAATAATGCTACTGCGCTACCACCAATACTAGTTGGTGAAACGGAAGAAGCAAATTCCCAAATAAAAATTAGCTCTATACTTTTACTCCAGCTAAAATCCTTATTGGCAAGTACTCTCAATCGATAAGAATAGAATAGATGTCTGATGACATAACAAAGTATAGCCATGAAAATCCAAAATAACATATGTCCATCCCAACTTATCTTAGCAAATTCCTCTTGATCAAATGATCGCCAGAGCAAAAACAAAACTACTGCAAGACCTATAACAACAGGCAGGATGATTTTAGATACACTTATAGAATTAAGTACCTGCTCATCTGATGAGTTATTTTTTTTAGGGCTTGGCATTTATATTGTTACGGGGATTACGCTCGCTAGCTAACTTAATCGATTGATTTCTAAATATCTTTTCGCTCTCTATTTATAAAAACAAACTGGGCACCTAACTCACTTAATACAAAACAACAAAGATGTGTCTTAGGGCTCTTGTAAATAGTTTTAAATGAATCTATCTTTTCTTCCTTTATAATGTTTTTTGAGATCATTTCTTCCATGGTCGTAGCATTGATAGACCAGTTACCTTTTACTTTTCCTTTTATGGCTATAGGAATGCCTAACTCTACCTCTTGCTGATGCACAGCAAAGATTGGATAGTCTGATACATTCTCATTGATGATTGTATCTGCAGCTTCTCTCATCACACGCTTGTAACCAGATAATTCCGCCTCTAATTGTAAAAATTTTGTCGTTTTTCCTTTCATGTCTTCAATGTCAACAAAGCTACGTTTTCTATATGATGTGTATGTGGAAACATGTCTACAGGTTGAGATAATTTATGATCATACTTAGCTTTCAATAGACTTATGTCCCTTGCTTGAGTAGCTGCATTGCAACTAACATAAACTATCCTGTTTGGTTCAGCTTCCAAAATCGTCATCGTCACATCTTTGTGCATTCCTGCTCGGGGAGGATCAGTTATAAGTACATCAATCTTCCCATGCTCCTCTATGAATTCTTTATTTAGAATATCCTTGACGTCAGCAGCGAAGAATTCGCAATTATCGATTTCATTTAAAGCAGCATTTTCTTTTGCATTTTCTATCGCAGGAGCTACCTCTTCTATACCAATTACTTTTTTACATGATCCAGAGGCATAGAGTGCAATACTCCCTATGCCCGTATAGAGATCATATAAAGTTTCGCCTTGTTGAAGCCCTGCAAACTCCATAGTCGTATCATAAAGTACTTTAGCTTGTAAACTATTAGTTTGAAAAAAAGACTTAGGCCCAATTCTATATTTGATATCTCCTAATTGTTCTATGATTATAGGTTCACCATGATAGCAGATAATATCTTGATCCATGATGGTGTCATTTCTTTTGCCATTGATAACATATTGCAACGAAGTGATAAAAGGAAATTTATCCGCTAGTCCATCCAGAAGCATCTCTCTCGCTTCCCTATCTTCCTTAAAGAAACTCATGATTAGCATCCACTGGTCGAGGCTTGTATTCCTCACAATCATATTCCGTAGAAACCCATTATGAGACTTATAATCAAAGTATGCCAAGTTATTTTCAGCAGCATAAGTTCTAATAAAATTCCTTATTTGGTTAGATCGGTCATCTTGTAAATGGCATCTAGTGACATCTACTACTTTTGAATATGATCCTGCTGGATGAAACCCAAGTGCATTTTTATTTTCGAATATTTCATCTGACTTGAGTTCTTTGTCTGTCAGCCATCGTTGTGTTGAAAACGAATATTCTAATTTATTACGATACTCTCTTTCCTGTTTGCATCCTTGTATGGGTAGTACTTCTGCAGCATCTACTTTGGCAATCCTCGTAAGTGCGTCTTTTACTTGCTTGTGCTTATAGAAGAGCTGAGATTCATAACCCATATTCTGCCATTTACAACCTCCGCAGCTCCCAAAGTGCTCACAAAATGCCTCTACCCTTTTATCCGAAAGCGAATTATAAGATTTTACAATTCCTTGCTTTACACCTTTTTTCTTTTTTGTGAATTGGACATTAACATTATCTCCAGGCACAGCTTTATCGACTATGTAGATTTCTCCCTCCTCACACCTACCTATAGCTTTACCTCTATCTGCCACATCTATAACAGAGATGTTAGAAACCATTCTTACTTTTCTTCTTCCCATGGACTGGAGTGAATTATTAATGTGTGTTCAAGTTAGTTGTGAGTGCTTGGTTTTCAAGATGAAGCTCTTTTGGAGATTCATAATCATAGCTACGAATCAAGAAAAAGCTGAAATATTGAGAATCAATGACTTGCAAATAAAAGAACAATATATTTTTAAATCAATTCACTCTGTTAGCTGCAAATTTACACTCCCAAGACCACAAATTCTGTTCTTCTGTTTCTTTGCTTACCCTCATCTGTATCATTGTCAGCTATTGGCTGAGATTCGCCTCGCCCTTCATAGGCTAATTTGCTTGCTGAAACGCCTTGCGCAATTAAAGCAGAATAGACAGACTTAGCTCTTTCTTCCGATAATTTTTGATTATCTGTGTCGCTACCTACATTATCTGTATGGCCAAGGATTTTAATTCTGAGGTTTTCATTTGCCTTAAGCTGATTAGATAAATTAGTAATCTCTAACGTAGACTCCGATTTTAAAACTGCAGACCCAGTCTCAAAAAAGATATTGTTAAGTATGATAGGTTTGGACTCTGTTATGACCACCGACGTTTCTGCCATTGGTATGGCATAAATTTCGATAATCTTCTCCATCGGCTGTGCAGCAGCATGCTGATCATTGAGCGTGAAATTCTCTGAGTGATAGAGATATCCTTTTTTGACCACACTGATGCTATAGTTTTTACCGATTGGCATGGGTACTAAAAAATCTAAGCCTACTGCTGTGTTCTTAGATAAGTACTCTTGCTCTGATTCTAGATCAGTAATTTTTATAAGCGCTTTGAGTTCTTGTCCTGTATCCCCATCGGTGACTTTAGTTTTAAAGTAAGTTACAGGATTAGGCTTTGCTGATACTGGTATATCAAAAGCATAAATATCTAAATTCTTCTTTCCCATTTGCCCTTTCGATCCTTCATAAAAAGTTTGGTCGCTTGCAAAGTATCCTTTCGATCCATCTAGGCTTACATAAAGTCCTCCTTCATCACCTGCAGAGTTAATTGGGTAGCCAATATTTTTTATATCATCAAAATTATCATTCAGGGTTTCTCTTCTCGCTATAAAAATATCAAAGTCCCCCATTCCAATATGTCCATTGGATCTGAAGTATAGTGTTCTGTTATCATGATGTATAAATGGAGACTCATCATCTCCGCTGCTGTTAATCATTTTTCCTAAATTGACAACATCTCCCCATCCTTTATCTGTCACACTAGCCACATACAAATCACTTCCTCCATGTCCTCCTGGTCGCTTACTAGAGAAGTATAGTTTTTTACCATCACCAGAGATTGATGGTTGAGAATCCCAAGCTTCACTATTTACACCCTGACCCAAATTTCTTGGTTTAGACCATCCATCCTTGGTCAACGAACTAAAAAACAGATCGCAACTTCCGAATGTTCTTTGCCCATCGCATACTGTGAAAATTATTTGCTTTCCATCTGGGGTGATGCAGTGGGCACCCTCATTGTACGGCGTATTGAGTCCTTCGATAGGTTTTCCTTTAGTTAATTTCCCGTTTTGTAAAGTACTGATGTATAAGTCTTCTTGCCTCCCAATACGCTCTGTATAAATCATCTTGCTACCATCAATGGTAAAGTGTGGTAGGTATTGAGAATTAGTAGTGTTGATAGATTCACTTAGCTGGATTGGATTAAAGTCAACTGGATTGTTCATTGCTTCAGCTGCGAATCTAGCTTCAGCATGATATCTTTTTGCACGCTTACAACTTGGCTCAGTTCCATCACATTTTTCTAAGTACTTAGCATAAGAATCTGCTGCATCAGCATGCTTCTCTTGGAGTCTTTGCACAGTTGCTTGATACAAGTGTACTTTTTCAGAATAGCCAGGATCAACTTTTAACGCTTGCTCAAAATCAGTTTCAGCATTTGCATACTCTTTGATAGCATAGTAAGCATTACCTCGATCTATCAAGGTTTTCACATCCTTTGGATTACTTGCTAATTGCTTCGTGTAAGACTTGATAGCTGCTGGATAGTCAGTTTTTTGAGGGCCCTTATTGTAAGTCCTCTTCTTTGATTGCCCAGTAATAGACTTAGGGCTTCCACAAGAGAGCATAAAAAGGACAATAAAACTTATGTAAAGTGATACGCGGAAATTCATGTATCAAAAACGATATTAAACTTATCCTTATTGGGAATTTAAAAATTCTTAAGCAATCTCAGCTAATAGATCAGCAGCCTCAGATACGCCTAGATCAGCGGCTTTTTTGATATCCTTGATAAATCCACTCTTACCCGCTTTCTGTTTTGCTACTCCTCTGAAGTATAGACGCTTTCCATTATCTTTTTCGTCTGTCTTTTCATCTATTTCAAACGCCTTATCAAAGGCTTTCAGAGCTTCTTCATATTCTTCCAGATCAAGGAGTACTTTACCATAGGTTGATAAAGCTTCTTTTCTCCATTTAAAGTTTGGATTATCCTTGTCGAATTTACGGTTAGTAAATAATTTTAAATCGAAAGCTGCATCCTTGAAGTTTTCCTGAGTGATTAGGCAATCGGCTTTAACTCTTCTTGCTGCCCAATAGATAGGTTGGAGTGCAATTGATTTTTTGATAGTCAGTTCTAAATCCTTGATCGCATCATCGATATCTCCATTCTGCATGTGGATTCTAGCACGACCATAATAAGCATCTGGCACAGAGTCATCAAGTTTAAGGCACTTATTGTAATCTCGCATTGCATCATGGTATTTTTTTAATACCACGTTTACATTTGCTCGTCTCTCATATGCTTGTGCATGCTTATCATATTTTTCGATAGCCTTTGTTAAGGCTTCTATAGCTTCTTCTTCCTTACCTTTCTCGTCTGCTAACTTCTTTCCTTTTCTAAATTGGATAACGACTGCTTTATCACTCTCTGGTTCTACCATTGCACTGTTGATAATCTTACCACTATCAGTCTGCCACGCTCCCATTTCACCAGAAATAGCAAACTGAGCACAGTACTCAATGAGAGCAACACAATTTTTCCAACTTTTTTCGAGATTAGTACCTACGTATCTTGGTACTGTGAGTGTAAGAGCTTCATCATCAAAAACTTCCTCGGGATCTAAGATGACATCCGATTTATAATAGTTCTCCATTCTGTATACAAACATCTTGTACACCTTGTCGTAACTCTTCTGGTTACCGAACTCTAACTTCCCTTGAATTATCGTTTTTAATAGATTCACCCTTATTCAATATTTTATAAATATTATAGAGAAAATTCTATACCAAAAACGTAAAAATCGCTCTTAAGTTCCACTTAATTTCTACTCATCTGTAAATGAGATAGAAACGCATAACAATAATTTTACATAATTGAGAATAAGATCTTATTTGTAGATAGAACCTCCTCGCTATATTTAAATATCGCAAAAAAGCATGGTTCCAATAGTGTAAACTCTTGATTATCTGTAAGATAAATTATGCCCAGACAGTGCAGCCTTCTGTACAATTAGTACATATGTCAATCTCTTGTCTTCCTTTTACAAGCTTAGACCTAAAAGTATTATAGCTTTCGCTTGCCCAGATATCTGTAAAACTCTGCTGCTTTAGATCTCCCAGCTGATGAGTAGCATCTTTGTCAAAGCAGCAAGGCACCACCATCCCATCCCAAGTAATAACACAAGCATGCCATAGCTTCCAGCAGTCATTTGATAACTCGTTCTTCAAACTATAAGTACCATCTGCCTCCTTTTTGTATCTCGAGTATTGATCAAGATCTGGAATCAGTGGATTACCATTTTCGTATTCGTAGACTTGAGCAGTCTTCAATTTGACCTCATCTATACCTATCTCTTTTGCAAGTTCGTAGATCTCTGGTATCTGATGCTCATTTGGTTTAACTACTAGAAATTGAAAAATGATGTGCGGAGTTTGAGAATTTAACTTCTTTTTCCATTTCACTACATTCCTTGCCCCTTGCAGGACAGTCTCTAGGTTCCCTTCTTTACGATAGTTTTCATAGGTGTCTTGACTAGTACCATCTACAGAGATGATTAATCTATCTAGACCAGACTCGATTGTTTTCTTCGCATTAGCGTCGTTGAGAAAATGACCGTTAGTAGAGGTAATCGTGTACACTTTTTTATCAGATGCCTTCTTTACCATCTCAAGAAAATCAGGGTTGATATATGGCTCACCTTGAAAGTAAAATATCAGGTACATCAGATCTTTATGCAATTGATCTAAAGTGCTACTAAAAAAGTCCTTCTTTAAATTACCCGTCGCCCTAGTAAATGATCTTAAACCACTTGGACATTCTGGGCATCTAAGGTTACAAGCAGTAGTAGGTTCAATAGAGATCGTCATCGGCTTACCCCATTGCACTGGCTTATTAAACCATTTCGTCAGGTGATAGGAGACTATCAGCTTAGAGAAATTGAAAAGCCTCCTAATGCTAAGCTTAGATAAAAAATTAAAGGTGTCAGCGTAGTAAACTTTCAATACTGATAATTATGATTGTAAATGTAACTACTGTACATTCCAAGTGTTGTCTTATTACCTTTGCTTAACGGTTTTATGTAAGTTATTAGCTTAATAAATTTGCAAATAATGCGTTTTATACGGCTAGGAACTAACTATTCCTTTTAGCAGTTGATTATGATTAATGATAGAAAAAATAAAAAAGCTTTTTGGCATTGAAACTGAAAAAGCGTCTGATATGAAGTATTTAGTAGTAGGTCTTGGGAATATGCATCCTGATTATGATGATACTCGACACAATGTTGGGTTTGAAGTGGTAGACTATATCGCTAAGAAATTTGATGTCAGTTTTAAAAATGCTAATCTGGGTGACATAGCAGAAGTAAAGCATAAAGGAAGAACACTCATCCTCTTGAAACCAAGTACGTACATGAATCTCAGCGGCAAGGCGGTAAGATACTGGTTGCAAAAAAAGAAGGTCAATGTTAGAAATCTCCTTGTTGTGGTAGACGATATGAATATAGATCTCGGTAGAGTTCGTCTACGAAAAAAAGGAAGTGATGGAGGCCACAACGGACTTAAGGATATCAACAACATTCTTGGTAGCAATGTCTACGCTCGACTGAGGGTCGGTATCGGCAGCGATTTTAAGAAAGGAAGGCAAGTAGATTTTGTCTTAGGGAAATGGAATAAGAAAGAACAAGAAGAGTTACCTGATATTTTAAAAAAATCTTGTGATACAACATTAGCTTATGCTACGATCGGGATTGATCGGGCTATGAGTTCGCATAATAATTAGCTTGTCAATTTCTCGTAAGCCAAATTTATTTCAATCTCGCGAGTGTTTTGAGTTAACATATTTTCTTTCTTGCCAAAATGCTCAGCCAAATATTCTTGCTCCTTCTGCCCGACTGTTGGAATCACCAATGCAGGCTTATCCAATACTTCAAGATCCATCAAACTACTATAACCTGATCTGCAAACAATCATTTTAGATGCAGACATAATTTCATTCAACTCCTTACTCTCTAAAAAATCCTTGACCTCAATATTCTCAATCCTCTTAATTGGCTTACCTTTCTTCGTGCCCCTCACTAAACATACTTTCACAACTGTCTCTTTCACTTGGTCAATGAGTTTACCTTCTAATTCTGTCCGATTAGGTTCTGGCCCAGAGAGTACTATCGCGATATCATAAGCTGACTTAAGATCCTTTTTCTTCATCCGAGATAAAGGACCAATGAATTTGCAGTTATCTAGACCAGTAGTGTCTGATAATTCCCCAGATAATATCCTATTCTCATGATCAGGTATCCAACACTCATCAAATTTGGAGATCTGCCTTTTGTTGATTTTAGTTGCAATAGCTGATCCTAAGATCTTTAGCTGATGCCCCAGGAAGATACTCTTGACAGATTTATGGTAGCAGCCATACCTATTGTCAGATATGATTAGATCATAGGATTCCTTAGATACTAGTTCGCTAATCTTTTTGTTTTCTTGATTGTATGTAGATACGATTTTAGGAAACTGCAATAGCATATTAAGATGCATGCTAGAAAACTTGTAATGGATACCATAGGATGGCAACTCAGTGTAATCAATATCGGGTAACTCTTGCTGAAGCAAAAGACCTGCCTCACCATCAGCAGCTATAGCAACCTTGTTTGATTTGCTTAGTTCCTTAATGAGTGGTATACTCCTACTTGCATGGCCAAGTCCCCAATTAAGAACAGAGTAAAGAATTTTCTTATCCTGAATAGTCGCTATGAATTCTCTATCCATCGAATAGGAATACTAGTCTAATCTAATCTCATCATCATTACCATCAGTAAAGATGTATTTGGTCAAAGCATAATCAGACTTGGGCTCGATAGAAACCCACTTATAACTTTTAAGGAACCAATCCATTTGCACGCTTTTCATTCCCTTGGTCAAGTAAGCATGTACGAATGGGTGAACTTTTAGTTTTAGCTTACTCTTAGGCCTTGATGATCTAATGTATTCTAAGGACTTAGAGATCTCATCTGTAATCACTACAGTTGCATTAACCTTACCAGTACCATTACATGATGGACATTGCTCTGAGGTATCTATCTTAACCTCTGGTCGAGTACGCTGTCTGGTAATCTGCATTAACCCAAATCTACTCAGCGGAAGGATCGTATGTTGAGCCCTATCATTCTCCATGAAATCTTTCATCTTCTTGAATAAGGATTGCTTATTCCCAGAATTACGCATATCGATAAAGTCGATGATTATCAATCCACCGATATCTCTTAGTCTTAATTGCCTAGCAATCTCTTCTGCTGCTTCTAAGTTAACAGCGATCGACGCAGACTCTTGATCTGTCCGCTTCATCTTAGGGCCGCTATTCACATCGATAACGTGCATTGCTTCTGTGTGCTCTATTACTAAGTAAGCACCACTCGGCATAGTAGCAGTCTTCCCAAAAGAAGTCTTAATCTGCTTCGATACACCAAAGGCTTCGAAAATGGGTTTCTTCCCAGTATACTGTGATACAATCTTAGCTTTCTCTGGAGCTATCTCATTCATAAATGTCTTGACATTTCCATGAAACTCCTTGTCATTTACTACAATCTTATTAAAAGAATCCGTCAACACATCTCTAAGAAGGCTAGACGTTTTATCAATCTCACTCAACAATCTACATGGTCCTTCCGATCCTTTTAGTTCAGCAAACATCTTTTCCCATTTCGCTACCAGGTTTCGCACTTCCCCATGTAGCTCAGCAACTTTCTTTCCTTGAGCTGCAGTCCTGATAATCATCCCAAAATGCTTTGGCTTGATACTCTCAGCAAGTAGCTTCAATCTTTTCCTTTCATCATCATTACCTATTTTTTTAGAGACAGCGATGATATTTGAGAATGGTGTGATGACCATGTATCTGCCTGGCACCGTTATCTCACAGCTGAGCCTTGGCCCCTTCGTAGAGATAGGCTCTTTAAGCACTTGCACCAACACAGGTTGATTTCGCTTAAACACCCTATCAATTTTCCCATTCTTAGGATTATCAGGTAATAATTCAAAATTTTCTAACAGGTGATTATTAAGCGATCCTCCTATGGTACCTTTCGTATACTTGAGTAACGACTTAATCTGAGGACCTAAATCTGTATAGTGCAGAAAGGCATCCTTTCTGTGACCTATATCTACAAAAGCTGCATTAAGTCCAGGCATTAACTTCTTGATGTTACCAAGAAAAATATCTCCTACTGCGAAGTTATTGTTTGCCTTTTGTTTGTGTATTTCTACTAATTTTTTTCTTTCTAATAATGCTATCTCTACATCTTCAGTAGAGGCATTAATAATTAATTCTTTCTCCAATGTCTTATGTGTTTATAAGCATTCCGAGAGAACGGCATTTAAATGTTTAGTGAATTATGAGCGTAGGGGTATAAGCTTCACACTAAAACTGTTTAGGATGTACAGAGATTTTAAACTTGATATGGGCGAAACTATAACTACAAAGTTGCCCACTTTGAAAAGAAGTTGATCAGGACCTTGATCTAAAAGCTTGGTTTTACATAAATGCCGAAATCTATGTATGCTTGTTATCTATTCTTTTTCTTATGTCTGTTTTTACGTAGCCTTTTCTTTCTCTTATGAGTGGCTATCTTATGTCTTTTACGTTTTTTACCGCAAGGCATATCTTTAAT
>CALFUQ010000349.1 GCA_937929885.1 uncultured Saprospiraceae bacterium | reverse complement strand
TTTCGGTAATTGTATGGGTTAAAAGCCCAAAAACATTATCGCCACTTTGAATAGTTATTGCGATTAAGCCGATCAGTATCCCAGTAGCTATGAAAGGTATTTTCTCTACATATATTCTAAGCGTTTTAAAACTTCTACCTAAATAATAATCTAATAGTACTAAGCAAGGAACAAGCGATACAGCCATAGCTTTAGATAAGCAAGACATGAGAAATAAAACAAATGAAACTATTAGATAACGATATTTACCAGACTTGATATAGCCCCAATAAATAAGTAAAGACAGTAAAAAGAATAAACCATATAGAACATCCTTTCTCTCAGATACCCACACTACAGATTCTACATGCATCGGGTGAATCCCAAAGATCATCGAAGTGACTAGGGCTACTACTAAATTTTTGTTTGTTATGCTATAAACTAGTAATAGTACCAGTATAGAATTTAGTATATGAATAATAAGGTTTGAAAGTATAAAAGGATATGCAGCGTCTAATCCTGAAAACCAAGCGTTTGCCCAAAGGCTCGCCATAGTAATCGGATGGTAATTTAAAGAGATGACTGTAGTCATTAGAGCTCTTAAAGAACTCAAACTAGGATTAAGAAGTAGTGGATTAGCCGTTACATAAAACTGATCATCCCATTGGACAAATTGATTATTTAGTGCAGTATAATATGCTAATGTGATACATGCCGCAATTGAGATAAAGCACAGACCTAGCAACTTATTTGATTTGTTAAGTATGGTGTTTGTTAATGTATGTTTTAGCTTTCTCATTTTTGCCAAATTTTGAAATCGCTATGAATAGTAGAAATGAATGTGTAATTAGGGATAGGTCTTTTTGTAGTGTAGAGTCTCACTACCGAATAGGGGTAGCGCCATTACTACAAGGAATTGATCAGGCAATTCTTGGATGTTTACGTTAAGTAGGGTAGTACGGGGAGCAGAATATTTTCTATTACCCCAATCAAAAAGTGTGTTCCAATCGTCTTTTGAAAACCCTGAGACAGTCGAAACCAAGTTTGCTTTAATTGGATACATAACTCAAAATTTTATGGTTTATAAAAAAAAAATTCACAGAAATTTTTTCAATCAGTATGCCAATACGGTTGTCATGAAAAAATGGCAGAAATTGTATGAAAAATTTACAGCTTGATTGAAAAATTGGCAGTTGAAATGGGTGTATACTTGGGCAGTAATTAGTATCGTGATCTACAATCGACTACCATTAAATTTTCAAATAAGATCAAGGGATCTGTTACAATACTTCTCTTACAGGATAAATATTTAAAATGTTGAATAATTTATTTACTATCATATAAATCTGATAATCTGATTCGTTGAAATACCATATCAGCTTGACTTCCTTCGTATATGATGCCTATTACTTCTTCTCCAATACTTGTCATACAAGAATACCCTCTGCCTTTACCTTCGTCAATTAATGTGTAATATTTTTCATTCCATGTTAGGCCGTCATCCTCACTTATTTTAATGGTCATATTTTGCCTTAAATATTGATCAGCTGGATTAGAGAAAATCAACAACTCCTTTCCTTGATAGGTGTGTTTTATCAAACTGGCCATGCAAACTGATTCTGGAAGATCCTTTCTTGAAGTTGGGTGTTCGATCCATGTTTGACCAAGGTCTGATGTTGTATAAACGGACCTAGCTCCTGTACCATTTCTACCATTCGGCCCACTTCCTCTATCATCTCGCATGTTGAGCATCAGTGTTCCATCTGATAATTCGACTACTTGCGCCTCTGTAGTATGAGTTTTTGCTCCTGTTCCGATCGACCAAGTCTCACCTCGATCTTTACTATAAATAATAGTTGAGTGCGGTACTCCGATGTGGTCTTTAAATTGTGCTGGAAAAACTAAGGTACCATCCTCCATCATTATCCCTTTACCAGGGCCATCCAGAAGGAGTTGCCACTTCGGGTTTTTAAACTGAGTCGTAACATTTATTGGATCAGACCAGGTTAAACCATCATCTTCACTTTTAACTAAAAGAAACTGTCCTGTTTCTTCAGGTGTTAGCCCTGGCTGAGAAGCAAACCATGCTCGCTTATCTGGATGGCCATGTAGCCACAGAGCGGAAACCCATATGGTATTCGTTTTATGATCAACTAAAATGGAGGGATCTCCTACACCATTTTCCTTTTGCGATAATCCTCCCCATTCACCCATATCCATAATCGTCTTCATAGCCTCCCATGTCTGTCCATTATCAATACTTCGGCTCATTCCTACATCTATATCTTCTTGCAAATCAACACTACCATTTATGCGGATATCGTATACAGCAATTAGAGTTCCATTATTAGTTGTAGCCATGCCAGGTATTCGATAGGTATGTACATTATCATCGTTATGCTGTCGTAAAGCATGACCAACTCTTTTTTTAGTTTCTTCAATAGAAGGTGGCACCTTTATAGTGGAGCTATTTACTTCTGCTTCTTTAATGACAGCTTGGATCTCATGATCCAAATTTGTATCATCCATAAGAGTAACAGACAACCAAAAATAATTTGAGCCAATACTAAGTTCTTGATCACCAGTTAGCATAATTTTCTGCGCAACTTTATTAGTCTCAGCAAAAAGATTATTAGTTGAAAAAGACTCTTTACTAGCGGTATAATAAATAGCTACTCCCTTTATCTCATCTATAGATGTGGTTCCTCTCATATCCAAAACCAAACCTTGTATAGTGCCTTTTCTATTTTGCTCTAGATCTACTTCAATCCGAAAAACAGGATTAATTTGCTTGCCAATTAATACTGGATACACTGGACTGTATGATGATGCAATACTGACACCATTGTCTTCATTTAGTTCTTTGATGCTACTACTACATGAAATAAATGTAACACAGCATAGCGTAAGGAAAATGATTAAATATTTCATCATAATTATTTTTTAAACTCTTTAATTTTTGTTGCCCAAAACTGATTGTCTTATCCATTTAAAATAAAGCCAATATTACTTAAGAGAGGGAGAACGATTGTTTAGACTAGTAGAGAATTTTAGTCCCTCCATATTTAGTGGGACGAAAGTGAATATCCAGTTTTGATAATCAGTAGATCCAGGATTCTTAACCAATATTTTATTCTAGCCTTTTCTTAATGAAACTTTTGTTGGGGTTCTTGTCCAATACAATTCTTCCTACTAGCAAGCTGATCTGCAGTATATTTAGTTGAAAACAATTCTGATTCTTGTCCAAATAATGAACTTGACAATAGTGGGATGCTACATAAGAGACTTAGAATGAATTGTTTCATAGTTATTTTTTACTACAAAAAGCAAAGAAATCTATTTCTGCTAATTCTGCCTTAAGTGCCTTCAATGCTTGCTCAGAAATTGGTTGGATAGGGGCTCTAAACCAACCACAATCAACATCGATTAATTTCATAAACGCTTTTCCTGCTCCAATACCTCCATACTTGATTAATAATTGAACCATTGCAACAGCTCGGTTTTGATTTTCGGCAGCTTTCTCAAAATCGCCGATTTCAAAGTATCTAATAATTTGATTAAATAATGGAGCTGCATAGTTATAGGTACTACCTACTGCGCCATCAGCACCAGCTGCCAAGCCAGATAGTAGTGCCTCATCTATACCCCAGAGTAAATTGTACTTGCCATTTAAGTAAGCCTTACATGCCTGAAAGTCTAGCAGATCAGGTGCAGAAAACTTAATCCCTGCCAAATTATGGATGACACCATCGGCCTGTTGTAAAAATTCTAACATCGAAAAGTAACCACCAGTTAATCCTGGAATATGGTAATAATAAAAAGGAAGATCTGGAGCTGCATCCGCTACTTCTTTACAAAAAGAAACTAAGTCTGCGACCGTTTTGGGCTTAAAATAATAAGGTGATAGCATGGATATTCCGTCCATATGATTTTCTTGAGATAGTATAGCTAACTCTTGCATTTCCTTCACACAAGTACCTCCGACCATAAAAATGGTTTTTAGAAATTCTTTTTTATCTTGACCCCATTGTTCTAGAACTCGTATTTTCTCAACGTGTGTAAGCGAGACTCCTTCTCCTGTAGAGCCACAAATAAAAGCTGCACCTACATTATTGCTTATATACAAGTCTACCAATGCACTTACTTGATCTAAATTCAATTCGCCTTCATGATCTAATGGCGTAAATGGTGCCGCTACGAGGCCACGTAATTTTTGTATCACTATATTTTATTTTTTAAATTATAATAGGTGTATTGCATTTTTTCAGTTTCGGTATTCCCAAAGAAAATGCTAGCAATGTAGCCAATCGCAATACTGGAAAACATACCAGTAAAGGCATACATTAATAAATGTATATCTGTAAACTCTTTAATTATAAACTGTACAATCCCACTTGCAAATAAACCAATTAAAGCCCCTGTGCCGTTCGCCTTTTTAGAAAAAATACCCAATAAGAATATGCCCCCGAGTCCTCCTATAAATAATCCAACTATTAGATTGAACTGATCCCAAAGAGAGGAGATACCCCAGGTTGCCATAAGCAAGGCCAGGCCAGTACCAATTATTCCAATAACGATGGTTATACTTCGAGCCATTTTTAAGTAAGCAGCTTCAGAGTCTAAGGGACGCAGCCTTCTGAAAAAATCTGTTGTTATAACCGTTGAAACGGAATTCATACTACTATCGAGACTTGACATCGATGCGGCAAACACAGCTGCAATAAGAATGCCCGAAACACCCTGAGGCAAGCTGTTAATAATATACCAAGGGAAGATAGCATCCGTTTTTTCAAGCACTGGGTTTAATAAATCAGGATTAGTTCTGTAATAGATAAACAGCAAAGTACCTAGCGAAAAGAATACCAATGTAGCGGGAAGTGTTAACCAGGCACCAGTCATAATTCCTTTGGCTGCGCTTTTTTCATCTTTAGTTGTCAGGTATCTTTGGATTACTGTTTGATCACTTCCGTATTGAACAATATTGGCTGCAAACCCACCAATTAAAACAACCCATAAAGTAGGATTAGCAAAACTAAGTTCAAAATCAAAAACCTTCATTTTATGAAACTCTTCAACATATGTCGAAATATGGTCTCCATCTAAATTCAAGTACAACAATACTAACGAAATTAGTGCACCTCCTAAGAGCACAATAACCTGCACTACATCAGTCCAGATTACAGCCTCTATACCACCCAAAACGGTGTAAAGGATACTTAATATACCCATGCTTAAGATGCATGCAAACACATCGATTCCAGTAACAACTGAAAGTGCTAAAGAAGGTAACAGTAGAACAATTCCTAATCGACCTAGCTGTAAAAATATATACATAACACTACCAAGTAATCGGGTTGGGAGATTGAATCGTAGTTCGAGATATTCGTAGGCTGTAGTTAAGTTGTACCTTCTATAGAAAGGTAAAAAATAACGAATGATAAATGGCGACACCATGATAATAGTCATCATCAAAAAGAAATAAAGCCAATCAGTTGCAAATGTTTTGGCAGGAATGGCCATAAACGTAATAGCGCTCAGCTGTGTCCCAAAAATACTTATGCCTGCAGCCCACCAAGGAATTCTATTTCCTCCTTTGAAAAAGTCATCTGTATTAAGCTGGTTCTTAGAGAAAATAAATCCAATCCCAACTAAGACTATTAAGTAAATCAGTAATACAATGTAATTGATAGTACCAAATGAAACATTACTACTAAAAGAAACTGCTGAAATTTTAGGCGTCCTAATACAAGGAGCAATTTCGCCAGACGGAATAATAATTTGATTGTCCCACTTCAATGCGGTTGTAGTCACCTGGCTATCATCTGGCAAGGTGCCTATTTTAGTCCATGTATGTGTGATGGTATGAAAAGCCCAGATGTCTCTTGAGAATCCTTGGTGATTTTGTAAAATTTGATTTCGCTCTTGGATTAAGAGCTCCATTCTAGAGGAATCAGTAGCAGCATTAATATCAGCGCCGAACTGCTCTAATCGATTGAACATTTTTCCATCATCACCTCCAAAAAGTATAATATGGTTAGCGCCTATATCAATACCTGTACCCGCGGCTAATGGGAATACAGTACCCTGATTATTATCCTTTAACTCCGACCACTCATTGGTTTTTGGATCATACATCCAAGAATCAGTAAGCATAGTGCTTGTCTGGTTTTCACCTTTGATTCTACCCTTGAATAAATAGAAACAATCATGCTCACCACTATTTTGCACAACACCAACTGCATGGGTTCTAGCAGAACCACGCCAAGATGGTAGGGTCTGCCAACCTTTATCCAAATTTGATAAATCTAAGACGCCAAAATATTTCTTTCCAGTTTTATCATCAGAGGCAGCCACATAAATTTTGTTTCCAATGAGCCCCCCACTTAGATTTGCACATGCCATTGGTAGGGAAGGGTATGGTTCTATATCCACTTTCCTTAATCCACCACCCCAACTAATTGCATAGACTGTATTTGACACCTCTGAACCATTCAATCCCCCAATACAAACTAATCCCTGCTCTGTTTCGATAGTTAATCCATAAGCGATATTATGGGGAAGGGAGAATTTTTCTTTTTGATACCAGTTGTACGTTTCATCCTGATTTTTTTCTAATATATAAATATCACGATGATATACTTTAGAGCCCCCTAGCCATACCCCTCCCGTAGGGAAGTTAGCTCCACCCGCAATAATTAAAGCATCATTATGTACTCCTGTAAATGCTCCTGCTAAACCAGGATGAATTGAGTGTTGTGCTGTAGAAGGAAGGTTAGCAAGGTCACTCCACTCTATATTGATGAATGGGCTCTTGTCATTTGCGTGAGCTGGAATAGAGAGTACCGTTATAAAGGCTAGTAAAAGGTATCTCATATTTCGTTAGATTTTGCAAGCCTATCAAAATTTTGCCAGCACTCATACATAGCTCGTGGCGTATGGAAACACCCTTTCCATTTTCCACCTTTAAGCGATAAATGAGGTTTTCCTTGCCGATTCAAATAACCAAACCATTCCCCATTCTCATGATCTGGAAAATGCTTCCATGCATAATCATGTACTTTTTGATACCAATTCCATACGTCTTTTCTTCCCGTTAGTAAGTATGATTTAGATAATGCAATTAATGCTTCTTGATGTACCCACCATAATTTCTGATCCCATTCAAGTTGCTGGACTGGTACCTTCTTACTATCTAAAAAATAAAAAATACCTCCGTATACCGAATCCCAACCATATTCTAATAGCTCTATACAAATATCAGAAGCTTTCTCAATCCATTCGGGTCGATTGAGCTTTATCGCTAGATCCATTAAAAACCACATAGCTTCGATACCGTGACCTGGATTAATTAGTCGCCCCTCATAAGTATCTAAATACTCTCCATTAATGCCCACATTTTCATAAATAACTTTTTCTTCTGGATGATAATGTACATTGAGTATTTGATGTACACAATCCTCATATATTTCACTTAGATGATCACCATCAATAAGGTCGCCAAGCTCCACACTTAAGTAAGCTGTCATCATAGAAAGGCCAAATGACTTCATAGGTCTATTGCCTGTTGATTTCTCAAACCTCCCTTTGGGATTTTCTCTTCTATTTATAAATTGATTGTAGGTACTGATTGCAATTTCCTTGGACTCTGCATTGTTAGTGGCTTTATAATGCTCTCCAAAAGCAAGTGCCGCAAAACAATCAGAGTAAATATTATAAGAATGTACAAGCGGTTTACCTTCTTTGGTGAGCGAAAAGTAAAATTGGCCATTTTCATCACGCCCATATTTTTTCAAAAATAAAATTCCTGATTCAGCTATCTCCAACCAGTCTTTTCTTTGTTCTATACGGTTATATAACATAGCATATGTCCAAGCCTGGCGTGCTTGTAACCAAATAAACTTGTCAGTATCATATACAGAACCTTCTTTGTTTAAGCAAGTAAAATAACCGCCGTGCTCCAAATCAATACTATTGTCTGACCAAAAGGGAATTACATTATCTAGAAGATGATGCTTATATAAATCAGCAAAAGATCTTAATTCTTCTTTTTGCATGTTGGAGTTTGGTTTTTTTTTGAATATAGGAAGGTTATTGTAACAGGTGGCAATTTAAATACGAGCTAGTTTATTTATAGGTGTCATTTATGTCAAACAATAGAGTCATTTATCATGGTTTCTTATCGAGAGACAATCCACCCCCTTGATTGAGATTATTGAGCCCCCTTGGAACATTTGAATCCTAAATTCGATAGAATCCAATCCCTATCTAGATTTTCTTTAGTCAATATTTACAACCAAGCATACATAAAGTTTTAATCTGCAATTTTTAAATCATATTAATAAACTATCACATGAAGAAACTATTTTTCACAGCCAATACCCCTAATTCTTGGCGCAGATTTGGGATCTATAATTTACTATTGGTATGCTGCCTTATTGGTCAGGCAAGCATAAGCGTAGATGCCCAAGCACTTGAAGTCTCTGGGAGTGTCACAGACCAATCGGATGGACTCCCATTAATAGGTGCAACTGTTACCGTTAAAGGTTCATCATCTATCGGAAATGTAACTGGTCTAGATGGCGATTACTCTATTAATGTGCCTAATAGCACAGATACTTTAGTTTATTCGTACATAGGTTATTCATCACAGGAAGTTGCGCTTAATGGAAGAAGCATCATTGATGTTATGTTATCAGAGAATAATGCTCAATTAGATGAGGTAGTTATCATTGGATATGGTACTCAATCAAGAGCAAAATTAACTACATCAGTTTCAAAACTGAATACTGAAATTCTAGAAACTTCTACTAGGTCTAATGCTGCAACAGCATTACAAGGTACAATTGCAGGATTGAGGGTAACAAATACGACAGGACAACCAGGTGCAACACCTCAAATTGTTTTACGTGGTGGCACAAATTTCAACGGTACAGGTTCTCCACTAATTTTAATTGATGGTATACCAGGTTCATTTTATGCGTTGAATTCTGATGACATCGAGTCTATAGAAGTGCTAAAGGATGCTGCCGCAACAGCTATCTATGGCGCAAGATCTGCTAATGGGGTTATTCTGGTAACTACTAAGACAGGAAAGGTTGGCAAATCCTCAGTTAACTATAAATTTAAGTATAGTGTTAATAATGAAAGAGATGATCAGCAGTACTTAAGTGCTGCAGACTTTCTGAATTACAATCGACAGGGCCATGCCTATTCTGAAGCAACACGGGGCAACCCAAACTTCATACGCCAATTTATAAATGGTGCTAATTCTTTTGCCATAGGTGGCAACACTACTAACTCTCCATTTACCACACAGCTATTGACAGATGATAATCGATATTTGCTAAATCAACCAGGATGGAGTTCTATACCAGACATATTAGATCCTAGCCGAGACATTTTATTTTTTGACAATAAAAATGTAGGTGATCGGATTTATCAAGAAAGCAATACACAAGATCATTACTTGTCTTTTGACGGTGGTAATGAGAAAGGTTCTTACTATTTAGGTCTCGGACTTTTAGATAATGATGGGTTGATATTAGGATCAGGTTTTAAAAGATATTCAAGCAAGTTTTCGGGTTCGTACAAGGTCTCAGATAAGTTGAAAGTAAACTCCAATATTTTATACTCTCACTCTAATTTAAGCTTAAGCCCTCTAGGGAGTGACAATACAGTATTTAGAAGATTTCAAGGTCAAGCACCTACTTCAAGAGATTATGACAACAATCCTGATGGAACTTTTTCAGATGTATTTGCAGTGGGACAAAATCAAGGTTTTGGTAATCCGCTTTATTACCAAGATAAATTTGTCAGAAACAACTTAGAACAACGATTGACTGGTGCGGTCGGTGTTGACTATAATATAATGGACAACTTGATATTGTCATTAGATGCAAGTCACTTCACTGTTAATAATCAGAATGAAAATTTTAACAGAGCCTATAGGGTAGGGAGTACATCTGGCCCTTTAAGAACAGGTAGAGAAGCTTCTATTAACTCGGTAAGAACATTACGAAATCAGTTAACTGGTACATTAAATTATTTAAAAGATATTGGCGATCATAGTTTCAATGCTTTAATAGGTGCAGAATATTTTAAGGATAATGTATTCTCAACTTCTGCAGGCACCAGAAATTCACCTACTGATTTAATTGAAACTTTGAATGCAGGTGCAGAGGCAAATGGCATTCCTTCTAGTTTTGAAACAGAGTATGCCATTACATCAGCTTTTGGTAGACTACTGTATGATTTTGACAATAAATATTTAGTTGGAATTACTTTTAGAAATGATGCCTCTTCAAGACTAGGAAATAATAAGTCTGACTTCTTCCCAGGTTTATCACTTGGCTGGAATGTTCATAATGAAGAGTTTTTTGAAGGTTCAAGCATGAGCAATGTGATTAGCCGATTAAAGCCGAGATTAAGTTATGGTGTAAATGGTAACCAGGACGTGTTGAGTAACTATGGTGTTTTTGGAGCATATGGTAGTCAAGGTGTTTATAATGGGCAAACAGGTTATGCCAACTCTCTCTTACCTACATTAGACTTGTTATGGGAAAAATCAACTACGCTTGATGTTGGATTAGATGTCTCCTTTTTGAGGGATAGATTTACAGTTATAGCTGATGTCTACTCAAGAGAGATTAAGGATAAATTGGCCAATCTTACCTTACCTTTTTATACAGGCTTTAGTAGTATACTTACCAATAACGGGAGTATTACGAATAAAGGAATAGAATTAGAATTAAATGCTGCTGTTGTCAGGACTCAAGAATTAAACTGGAATGTTGGTGTGACATTTACTAGGAATAGAAATTTTGTGAAAGGGCTCCCTACTAACGATAATGATCTGAATAGACAAGGCGGTACGCTTATTTGGAATCCTGAAACTGGTGCAGAAGAATGGGTAGGTGGTTTTCAAGAAGGCCAGCGATCGGGTCACGATCTAGTAGTAGCATTTGAGCAAGCTTCTATATATGCTAATCAAGCAGAAGCTGATGCAGACAATGATATAATAGATGAGTTTATGCCTGCAGCTAGCCGTACTCAACGATGGGCAGGAGATTCTAAATGGGTAGATCAAAACAATGATGGAATTATCAATGGTCTTGACAGAAAAATAATAGGTCGTACTACACCAGATTTTGTTGGTGGTTTTATGAGTAGTGTAAACTACAAAGGTTTTAATTTATTTATTAAAACAGATTTTGCTGCTGGGCACTTAGTCTGGAACCATATCAGGGCTAAAGGATATGGTCAGACTCAGGGGAATTTGAATCAGCCTATAGAAGTATTGGAGTCTTGGACTCCAACCAATACAGATACCGATTGGCCTCGTATGGTTTTTGTCAATGATGCAAAAAATGTATGGAGAGGAAATGAATCCGTAGGTGGCTTACAAAATTTTGGCAATGATCAATTCTGGGAAAAAGGAAATTATCTGGCGTTACGTGAAGTAACCTTGAGCTACGATATTCCTACAGGAATTTTCAAGGATGCCATTCAACGATTTAGTGTTTATGCTACTGGATCTAATCTACATTACTTTAAAGGTATGAGTGGGGATACACCAGAGATTGGGGGTGTTCAATATGGCGCATTTCCTGTGCCTAAGACAATTACTATTGGTGCTAACATAACATTTTAAAATTTAGAAAAATGAATAAGTATATATATATTATAGTAGCTGTATTTGTTTTCAGCTCATGTGAAAAAGAACTTGAACTAGTGTCACCTAGTGAATTGACAGCGGCAGGTTTTTGGGATACAGAAGAAGGCGTAAGAACTGCACACACGGGGATTTACGCTAACTTAAGATCATCCGCTGGAGACTTTTGGCTATTAGGCGAAATCAGAAGTGATATCTGGGGCGGTCGCACCTATGAGTCCGCATCGAATACTGGTTTAATAGAATCAAATATTTCAGAGGCTACAGCACCTTTTGGAGGTTGGGCAAACTTATACACTAGAATACATAGGATAAATGACTTTTTGCTAAACGCTCCCGAAGTGGCGTTTGTCAATCAAGAAGACAAAAAGCATTTGATAGCTCAAGCTTATGGCTTAAGGGCTCTATATTACTATACCCTATTAAAAACTTGGGGTGATGTTCCTATTATTTTAGAACCTCTAGGCACAATAGAACCATCTAATCTAAGCAAGGCACGGTCGTCACAAGCTGAGGTAATGAGTCTGATAAAATCTGATATTGAAACTTCTTTAGCCGAGTTTGGTTCTGATGCTAGCTTTTGGGCTGGTAATAAAAACTTTTGGTCAAAAGCAGCCACATTGGCTTTGAAAGGTGATGTATATATTTGGTCAGGTAATTTACTAGGAGGTGGTGCTGCAGATGTCAATGAAGCAAAAATAGCTTTGCAAGAAATTGCTTCTCTAGAGATAAGTTTAGCACCAAGCATCTCTGATTTATGGGGTGTTGGAAGTGAGGGTAATAGCGAATTTATTTTCTCGATGCAATACAAACAAGATGAGGCCTCTAACATTTACAATAGCTTAACGGGTAGGAGTACAGAAATCAATCCACAGTTCAATGATAAAGGAGCATCCATGAATAGTTTTATTATTGCTGGAGCTAATAGATATGGACAGTCAGAAAAAACCATACTATTATTAGACGATAATGATGATAATCGTAAAGATGCCACTTTCATAAGATTGTACATTGATGATAATGGAGGAGCAGGATATAGCTCTTATAACGAGCCTGCTTATTTTGGTTCTATCTTCAATAAATTTTTAGGTCAGGTAAATGGTTCTGAGCGAATATTTGAGAATGATGTACCTGTCTATAGATATGCAGATATAATATTACTCCTAGCTGAAGCTAAAAACCTCTTAGGTGAAGATCCATCTGAGGAGATAAACTCCATAAGACAACGAGCCTATGGTGAAAACTTTGATATGGCTATCCAAGGTTTTACCAATGGTACACAAGCAGAAAATACGAATGCGATACTAGATGAACGATATAAAGAATTCATCGGTGAAGGCAAGAGATGGTGGGATCTCAGAAGAGCAGGAAGCAGTTTTGTTTTTGATAATATCAGCTTTCTGAATCCAGGAGATGAATTTAAACTTCTGTTACCTATCACAACAGATATGATAGGGCGAAACCCTGCATTAGAACAAACAACTGGTTATTAAGATTTAAAAACTGAGATATAAAGTAGTAAATAGTTTTTTTCGGTGTTGTAAGTTTAATGTTTACAACGGAGAAGTAGAGGGGGAGTAAATCGTTGCCCCTCTGCTCTTTTTTAAATAGCTAACTACTAATGAATATTGAGTTCTTATCTTGAAAACAATATAACAAATAGTGCAGGGTTACCGCTAGCTCCCTTTAAAATTAATTTACAAGGGTTAAATTAATTTCAAGGTCAAGTTAAACAATGCCAAAATGGAATTTTGCCAAGGTGATACCTTTAACTGCTAACCTT
>CALFUQ010000348.1 GCA_937929885.1 uncultured Saprospiraceae bacterium | reverse complement strand
CGGCTAATTGAGGTGGAATTTTACCTATCTGTATTGGTTGTATTCCGTTCTTATCAACATGACATGGAACTTCAACACAGCAATCAGTTGGTAGATTTGTTATCAATTTATCATTTTGTACGTTTCCATAAATGACTATCGGTTCATCTGTCCACATAGCATTGATAATATCGGGTGCATATTCAATACTTCTTTCTGTTACTGCATGATCAGAGTTATTGATCTCCGCTGAAATTCCAGCTTCAAGGTTTTTAAAATCCTTCTCCCAATCAGCTATCTGATTAATACATCTCCGCGGATATTCATCTAATGGGATTTCAAATTTTTCGATAAGATCTTCTCGACCTTCTTTTATAAACCATGGGGTATATTCAGCAAAATGCTCAGAACTTTCCGTAACGAAATACCCTAAGCGTTTCATCATTTCGAATCTAACCTTGTCTACGCAACCTGGGTATGATTCAGCTTCTGCTATCGGAAAACGTCCTTCGGCATAACCTTTTTGTAAGTCAGGATACAGATCACGAAGACTACCATCCTCCATTACTTCCTGAAACTCCAGCATAAATGCTATGTGATTAATGCCTGCACATTTATAGGAGATATTTTCTACTGGAATCCCCAAATTAGTTGCTAATGACCAAGCCGTCCATTTTACAGAATGACAGAGACCAACACTTTTTATATTTGGGAATTTACGTGCAATAGCCATCATATTGATCACCATGGGATTCACGTAATTTATTAATAAAGCATTAGGACACACCTCCATCATATCTTCACATACCGACCAAAGATGAGGAACAGTACGGATGCCTCTCATGATACCTCCAACACCCAAGGTATCAGCAATCGTCTGTCGCAAACCAAATTCTTTAGGAACTTCAAAATCCGTAATGGTGCATGGATCATAACCGCCAATTTGAAATGCAACAATTACAAAATCTGCATCTGTGATCGCTTCTTTTTGATTTGTATGGCTAGTAAGTTTTGCGCTGACACCCAAAGTAGAGATCATTTTACCAACCACAATCTCAGATTGCTTTAGCCGTGCTTCATTTATATCCATCAAAGCAAAGTGAGTACCAGCTAAGGCTTTATGCTGGGACAAAATAGCTCCAATTACATTTTTCATAAAAATGGTAGAGCCAGCCCCTATGAAAGCAATTTTAGGATAATTATTCATGTGTATAGCTTTACGGATTTATCAATCGAGTGGTATATAAAATTACTTCTTTAGTATTAATCGATACTCTTAATTAATTACATAAAACTTCCTAGAATACACACAAAAAAGCATTTACTTATGGTACTATTTAAAAAATGCGACTTTACGAAATTTAGCTGGTGTTATTCCTACTTTGTGTTGAAAAGTATCGTAAAAAACTGACATTGAGCTAAAACCACTATCCATTGCGATCGAAAGAATCTTATCGTTAGTATCAGACAAAAGCATTTTAGCGTGAAAAATTCGAATATCAGTAATATGTTCTTTGATGGTCACTCCCAAAATTTTTCTGAATAGGGACATAGCATAGTTAGGTGACACATCACCAGAATTGGCAACCGATTTAACTGTGATCTTATTGGCATAATTTCCAGATATGAATCTTAGCATTTTCTCAAATTGGGTAACTGCCTTGCCTCCAATTAATTTTTTTTGAAGCGTCCGATTAGAAGGCAGCAATACTTCCCAGCCTTCAATGGCTAAACGATTAAGTCTTGCTTGAATTTCTACAGCATGCATGCGTTGCCAAGCGGGACTTGCATTATTAATCTCCCCTTGCCATCTTTCCGCCATCAAACGATCATTTTCACTTTCGGTTTTACTAACCAAAACAGAACCAGAAAGAATCTGATTTGTAAATTCAGAAGGCAGGGACCAACGGATGAATTCAGATAAAGAGATGTATGCATTTGTGATAGAACCATCTTCACTTACCTCAATAGGTCTGTGCGGGTGTGCAGCCCAAAACACACAAATCTTGCGACGACTAAGTAGCACCTCGTTGCCAGAAAAAGAATATGTCATATCACAATCATGCAGATAATTGATTTCAACAGATGGATGGAAGTGATATGCTGTAGTAGAATTAATAAAAGGTTTCGGTTTGTGATGCTCAAAAAAAACATATCTATCACTTGGGCAACTAATAGCCTTAGCAGTTTCGCTTTTTGAGTATTTATTTTCTATTAACTTTTGTAGCACTTAGAAATCTATTAATCAATCTAATAAGATTATACCAAAAAAAACATACCGAAGAATAGTTACTAAATAATTAGTGGCAAAAATTTTCATGCACTTTTATTTGCTTATTTATTGTGAAATCAAGTTCGCTCTATTTAGATTCTCTTTTAAAACATGGGAATGTCCTTCTTAAATTTTTGATTTAAAAAGGACAATTCCCAAAAAGAAAAAAACTATTTATTCTAATTTATTTGATCAAATATCTCTCTTTGATCAAGATTAGCCTGACAGATCATATGATACTCTGTTGTACTTTGAGGCTTATCTCTAAAGGTAAGCTCTCACCGTTTTCCAAAATTCCGACTATTCCGTTAATAACTCCGAAAAGGCACACAATCAGATAAAAATAGGAAACTATGGATATTCTTATTCAGAATTAAATTACATCTTCATCAGAATAATTAGTTTTTTGTTCTTATTTTAACAATCAGTAAACTATTTACGATAATAAACTTCCGAGCTAACCTGAATTTAATTTGGTCATTGGTTTGAACATTTTGAACCTTATGATGTTTCAAAATCAGTTAATTCGGTTTTACGAAAATTCTAAAATCTATTAGCATGATGAAAAACTTCTACAAACCTTTATTGCTGATGCTTGGTCTGATACTGACAAGTACAATTGCAATAAGCCAAAGAACAATCTCTGGAACGGTCACTGATGACACTGGTGAAACCTTGATTGGTGTAAATATCCTTGTAGTGGGTACTACAAATGGCACCATCACAGACCTTGATGGAAAGTATAGCTTACAGGCGAACAATGATGATGTGTTATCATTTTCTTATACAGGCTATGCAACCCAAGAAATGGATGTCGGTGTTAATTCTACTGTAGATATAGTCATGGCTGTAGGAGGCACTACTTTAGATGAAGTAGTGGTTACAGGGTACGGCGTGCAAAAGAAATCGACACTAACTGGGTCAGTAGCCTCGATTGGTGGAAGGGAATTAGAAAAATCAATTTCTCCTAATCTTGGAACAGCACTAGCAGGTAAAGTGGCGGGTTTGTTTATAGATACTCAAGATAACAGGCCTGGACAAGAATCGCAAGCTATAAGAGTAAGAGGGACAAATACCTTTAATAATAGTTCTGCCTTAGTAGTAGTAGATGGTATACCAGATCGAGCAGGAGGATTATCTAGGATTAACCCAGCTGATATAGAAAGTATATCTGTACTCAAGGATGCATCTGCGGCGATATACGGAGCAAGAGCAGCTAATGGTGTAATATTAGTAACAACTAAACGAGGCAAAGCGGGTAAAGCAAAAGTGCAATTGACATCAAGTTTTGGGGCACAGACATTTACAAAGACACCAGAGATGCTTACAGGTGCAGAATACATGGATGTAGTCAACTTACTTAATGTCTATAAACTACCTACTGAAGAATGGGAAGCTGCAAATGCGGTTAGGGGAGCTTCTTTCACTCGGCCAAATGGAGAAATATTAAACCCGACTTATCCAACGGAAAGGATAGAAAATACAAGAGCTGGTAATGATCCTTGGAATTATCCAGACACTGATTGGTTTGAGGAAGTTTCACGTAAAAATGCTCCTACACAGCGCCATAACTTGCAAGTGTCAGGGGGTACTGAGGATATGACTTATCTCGCATCTTTAGGATATTTAACTCAGGGAATCAACTTTCAGAATTCACCGAAAGGATTTACACAATATGATATGAGGTTGAATATGGACGCTAAGATCAATGATTATTTAAAATTTGATGTTGGACTTTATTCAAGACAAGAAGACAATTATACATCTAGTAGAACATCCATTTCAGCAGATTTAATCAGACAATATCCATGGTTTCCAGCATACTGGCCTTCTGGTGAATTTGGCCCTGATATAGAAAATGGTAATAACCCAGCTATCAGAGTAACGGACGAACCAGGTTATCAAGATACCAAAACTAATTTTGTACAAAGTAATATTGGAGTAACATTTGAAGTACCAGGTGTAGAGGGATTATCATTGAGATCTACTGTATCTTACGATAAGATGAATCGAGATTACAAGTTATGGCAACGACCATGGGTGCTTTATACTTGGGATGGAGTTAATCAAAATTCTTCAGGTCTTACACCTGCGCAGAGAGGGCCTGGCGATCCTAGTTTGACGCAAGATCATACCACAAGGACAGATTTCACAGCTACATTGCTAGGGACATATGAAAAGAACGTCGGTGATAATTTCTTCAAAGTAATGGGTGGAGTAACTAGAGAGCAGTCTGAACAAAGTTACACTAGAGCATTCAAAAGATTTTTCTTATCGAATGACCTTGATCAGTTAAGTTTTGGTGGTAATGATGGACAATTTAGTAATGGAGAAGGTTTAGAAACTGCTAGATTAAATTACTACGGTAGAATTAATTATGCTTATAAGAATAAGTACTTAATGGAAGCACTCTTTAGATATGATGGATCTTATCTATTTCCAGAGGATAATCGTTATGGATTTTTCCCTGGTGTATCTGTAGGATGGGTGGCATCAGAAGAAGAATTCTTCCAAGAGTCAGTAGGATTCTTGGATTACTTCAAGCTAAGAGCTTCATGGGGACAATTGGGTAACGATAATGTAGACCCATATCAATTCTTAGCTTCTTATAGTTTCTCGGCAACTAGTTTAGGCAATGTAGTGACAACCGCATATGAGACGAAAGTGCCTAACCCTAATATTACATGGGAGACAGCTACTTCAACGAATGTTGGTTTTGATGCTGAGTTATTAAATAGCAGAATGTCTATTGGTTTTGATCTCTTTAGAAATACAAGAAAAGATATCTTGACTTTACCTAACAAGACTTTACCTCAGTATAGTGGAATTACACCTCCTGCTCAGAATATTGGAGAGTTTCAAAATCAGGGAGTAGAACTAAGCTTAGGATTTAATGGATCAACTAACAATGGTATAGGATATAGATTTTCATTCAACATTAGTAAGTCAGCAAATGAATTACTATTTATAGATGAACCAGCATTAGCAGATAGACCATGGCAAAGAGAAACAGGAGGAGAGATAGGAAGACCATTGCTTTACCAATTTGATGGCGTATTTAGATCTCAGGCAGAGATAGAATCGGAAACATTAGATTATAGTGGCGTAACACCAATCTTAAAACCTGGGGATGCTAAAGTAGTAGATATCAATGGAGATGGAATGATCACGCCAGCTGATCAGCAGCGAACAGGAGGTAGTGCATTCGCAGATACACAATTCGGCTTTAATACAGCACTGAATTACAAGAATTTTGATTTCAATATGTTTTGGGCTGGAGCTGCTGGAGGATATAACCGATATGAGTGGAGTTTTATGTCAGGTACATTAGCTAATGTACAAAGAGCCGTATTTGAGCGAGCATGGTCACTTGACAATCCTGATGCGCCATTCCCTAGGTTAGCAGACAGAGGTGATCAGTGGTACTCAGGACAGACCGACTATGCATTACTCACAAGAGATTACATCAGATTAAAATCAGTTGAAATAGGTTACAACTTTGAGACGGATCTTGCACAAAAAATTGGAGCTTCTGAAATGAGATTTGCATTATCTGGTACTAACTTAATTACAATAACAGATTTTCCTTTTGATCCAGAAGTCAACCAAGTAAACAATGTCAACGGTGCACAGGATACGAGATTAGCGACTGGAGCAGCACTTAATAATGGGGAAGCATACCCAAGTCTAAGAACTATTACTGGAACAATTCGCATAACTTTCTAAAAAGCATAAAAAATGAAAAAAGTATTATTAAAAATATTACCGCTATTTGCTTTAGGAATATTCCTAACTAGCTGTAATGATGATTTCTTAAATACAACACCACTTGATCAAGTTTCATCAAGTAGTATATGGAGCTCAGAAAAGCTTGCTGAAGCAGCAGTGCTAGATTTATACCAAGGTACATGGGCTGGAACACTCACTAGAGAGGAGACCACTGATGCATTTACAGATCAAGCAGTATTCACTCACCCTGGTCGTGGTGTAGATGGATATACTGAGGGTAAAATGAACCCTTCTGGAGGTTTTATGGATATGCAGTGGTTTAGCTGGAATGATATTTACCCGTTTATTAGAAGTTGTAATATTGCAATTAAGGAGCTAACAGTAAATGAAGCAGGTTTCTCAGAGGACTTTGTAAATAAGTTATTAGGAGAAGCATATTTTATGAGAGGATATTATTATACCCAGCTTATGAGACAGTTTGGTGGTGTAGTACTTACGACAGAGCCACTAACTCTTGACAGCGAGGCTAATAACCCAAGAGCGACTTTCGAGGCTACAATGGATCAGATAATCTCAGACTTAGACAGATCAATTGTACTATTAGAAAACGTAGCACCAAGCAAAGCTACAGCACACAAGATTACCGCCTTAGCTATGAAGTCTAGAGCATTGACACATGCAGCTAGTGATCTTTATGAGCCAAGTAAAGCATCATCTGTTTCTACGATAGCTTCTTATGGTAATAAAGAATTGATTGGATATACCAGTGGAAGTCAAGCAGCTCGCTGGGAGGCTGCAAGGGCAGCTTCTAAAGCTTTATTAGATGCAACTGATGGTTATAAATTAGATTATGCTGCTCCTGCTCCATTTGAGGAGGCTAAGCAAAACTATGAGGACATTTGGTTAGATGGTGACTTAAATCAAGATTTTATTTGGGGTAGATTAATAGAAGGGTTTGGATATGGATCTAGAACTTATCCTGGTGGTGACGGTTGGTCTCAAGGACCTGGTATGGTTGCATTATATCATGGACCAAATGGATATCATGAGTGGGCTGGAACAACTCCAACCGAGGCTTTAGTTAAGAAATATGATAGAGCTGATGGTACTAAGTTTGATTGGGATAACCCTGATCATGCGGCAGATCCTTATAGTAATCGTGAAGCACGTTTCTATTCTACTATTCTGTATGACGGAGCACCATGGAAACAAAGAACAGATGATGTAGTTAGATATGATAAGTTTAATGAAATCCAAACTGGATATTATACTTTATCTGATGGTACGATTATCAACGGAGTAGATACGCGCCAAGGACCGATAGAAGATTGGAACGGAGCGAGAACAGGATATTACTTTAGAAAGTTTGCTGATCCTCGCACACCTGCATCTTGGCCAAATGACTTACAGAAAGTAGATGCTCCTTATATCCGTTACACTGAAATACTATTAAACTATGTAGAAGCAAATATTAATCTTGGTAATGAAATGGAGGCAAAAGATTGGTTGAATAAACTAAGGTTTAGAAATGGCTTACCTGCTGTGACTGCATCTGGAGCAGAACTATTAGAGATCTATAAAAGAGAAAGAGATAAGGAATTGGTTAATGAAGATGCGCGTCTTTTTGATATGAAGCGATGGTTAGAAGGTCCGATGTCGTTAAATCAGCAAGTGCAGCAAGTATTGATTCAGGCTACACAAAAACCTGGCACAACGGTAGCAGCAGAAGACTATCGTCGAGATACAGATCTATTTGACTATACTTATAAGCCCACTGATATTGTATTCGAAAATAGAATATGGCAAGATCATGTCTACTTTATGCCGATCAATCAATCTGAGATAGATAGAGATCCTTCTCTAATTCAAAATCCTGGGTATTAATAATTGAAATTGAATAGATAGAATACATTATAGATATTCGGTTAATCTAAATAAATAACCCCTTTGCTTAATAGCGGGGGTTATTCTTTTTAAAGTGCATTCTTGGATATTCGATTGACTGTTTGAAAAAGCATAAATAGTATCGACAACTATTATTAAATCACTTTATATTTAGGAAATTAGGAACTACTCTTATTCATGAAAAAATATAGCTGGATAGTTTTATTGTCATTACTAGTTGGCGCTTGCGGCCATCAGTCATCTACCCTCTTTACTAAATTAGATGCAAATACGACAGGTATAAGTTTTAGTAATAAACTGAAAGAAACCCATACGTATAATTATTTTACTTTTCCTTATATGTATCTCGGAGGAGGAGTTTCCACAGGAGATATAAATAATGATGGACTAGAGGATATTTTCTTTACTGGTAATATGGTTTCTAATAAATTATATCTTAATAAAGGAGACATGGAGTTTGAAGATATAAGTGAAAGTGCTGGTGTCCTTGGAGATGACCGTTGGTATTCTGGTACTACATTCGTAGATATTAACCAAGATGGATTTTTGGATATCTACTGCTCAGTAGGTGGCAAAGATGGCGATCATCATAATGTACTCTACGTCAACAATCAAGACAACACATTCTCAGAAAAAGCTAAAGATTATGGAATAGATTGTAACGGAATAAGTATGCACTCCACCTTTTTTGATTATGATAATGATGGAGATCTAGATCTGTATGTGATCAATTATCCGCCTACTAGTTTTACAGCACCTGTAGATTACTATCACTACATGTTAGCAAACCACCCGAAAGAAGATTCTGATATCATGTATCGCAATGATAATGGAAAGTTCACAGATGTAACTGAGGAAGCAGGACTGAGATCTTTTGGTTTAAGTTTAGGTGTTGTTGCATCTGACATCAATAATGATGGCTATACAGACATTTTTGTATCTAATGATTTTAATGCG
>CALFUQ010000347.1 GCA_937929885.1 uncultured Saprospiraceae bacterium | reverse complement strand
TGAGCTTATTCCAAACGAAGGACATTGGCATGTGACATGGCGTAAGTCTTTTGCTCTAGCTTATCCGTGGTTGATGGAGTAATGAAGATTATGTTATTCTAAAACTTTTACGTCTTCGCTATTGATTTCTGATAGTTTAGTAAGCTCTCCTTGCACGTAATAAAAAGGCAAACTATCTACAGGTATATCTTTATCACTATACTTGTAATTAATATAATTTTGAAATCTGACACCGTCGATTACTACTGGCTCTTTAGCAGCTCTAAACCTTACACCTCCTCCATTCACTTGGTAAGAGTATGCTAAAAAATCAACCGTATAAGTCTTCTGATTTATCCAATAAACATAAACATCTTCATGATCATCTCCTCCTCCGTCTTCATCGAAGGTTACTTGTACAACATGATATTTTTGACCATCAATCTTGTTAAGCCCTATCATAGATTTTTTAACAGCAGGATCATTGAGGCCACGTGGCAATAGCGCGAAATAACACACCGAGTTTAAGGAGTTAGAATACTTACGAACATCTTTATCACTCAGTGAAATTAGTGTCCCATCTACCTTCCTTTCAAAACTATCATTGGTAAGCACATCTAGAATATGCCCCACACTATCAGCATATGATCGGGTATACTCATAGTTCCCACCGTCTAACTTGATGCTGTAATTCTTGTCCCTAAACTTAAAGGAGATCGCTAGGTCATCGTAATTAGATCCACCATGAGCTTCTATTGCTTTGTCTATTATATCTTGTGCTCTGTCTGATTCTTGTGCCGAAATGAAAGATCCAAGCAGCACAAAACCAATCGTAAAGACTAAAACTAAACTATAATTCATATTACAAAAGTAATTAATATCAAGAAACCGTGATATTAGCTACTTGTCAGTTCCATAACAATTAGTAATTCTTTAACGCTACATTTTAATTTCGCTAAGAAAAGCTATAAGATCTCTTATCTCTCGTTTGCTAATAGTGTGCTCTACCGAAGGCATACTCGAGGGCACATCAGTTCTAGTTTTGATGTTAGCTTTATCTATTTTGATTGTTTCTTCTTTTCCTTGTTTGATACTTAGGGTAACATCATCTTCTCCTATGTAAAACCCTGCTACGCCTTCCCCATCATTTAGCTCTAGGGAAACCATTCCATATCCTGCAGCAATAGTTTTACTGGGTTCTAGGAGTGATTCTAAGATTTCTGCCTTTGTCATATTATCACCTATCCCTGTTAAACTCGGACCAGCATCACCTCCATATTCAAATATGGCATGGCATCTTACACATTGCGCTGATTTGTTTTCATAGAATACCTGTCTACCATTACGTCTAGTGCCACCCTCAAGCGTTACATTAAACGAGGCATACTTATCTTCTTCATTAATTTCTTCCTCATAATCTGCTATCATTTTTAGGTGTTCTTCACTACCATTTTTTTCTATTGCTTCAATGATATCTAATTGGATTGCTTTTTCATTTTCACTCCCAACAAATTGTCTAAATAGTTTTTTAAGATAATCTCCTGCCGCGATAGAACTCATTCGACCAAGTGAATTAATTGCTGACTGCTTTTCTTTTACCGAACCTATGTCCATAATCTTCTCGAATAGATTAATAGCTACATCATCATCTATTTCAGAATCAGGCAAAAGCTCTAGCGCAACATCTAAATCAGCAGCTTGGATACCACCTAATGCTTTAAGCATACAAGCTCTTACTTCTGCTGACTTATTAGACTTAAACTGAGACATAACTGAAGCTGCAGCATCTTTAATTTGTAATCGTTCTACAGCCTTGCTAACTGCAATCTGCATATCAGGATCTGCGTCGTTAAGTAAATCATCAATTAATGGCATCAAAGCTTGATTAGCTGGCCCAGCATCTCTTGTAATCTTACCACGATACCTTCCATCTACTCTATCCGTTTCAGATGGATTAGCCCAAGTAGCTAGCGCTGCCATCGCTTCTGCTCTCATAGCTCCTGGTGCCGTTGGATTGTTTATGTAACCTACCAGTATCTTTATATTTTCTGGATTCCCTACTCTTAGATTTGCATTAATAGCTCTCCTGATTATTACTTCATTATCTGTAGTAGTCGTAGCAAGCAAATTAGCCAAGTCTGTTAACGCATTAGCAATAGATAAGTCATCATTGATTGCACGAGCCGCCTCAGCTACTACGAAGTCATCTTTATCATTTAAAAATTTAGCAACACCTTCACTTTTTAATCTTCTCAAGGATATTACTGCTGCAGTTCTCAATGCTTTAGATGGATTATCTACTAACGCCGTCAAGGGAGCTACCTCTCCTATCCTTGACAAAGCATAGCAACCTGCATGCCTTAACCATGCATCTTGGTCATCGTTATTTTCAAGCATCTTAAGTATTGGTTGCACTGCATTTTTATTGCCCATACGACCTAGAGCTTCTGCGGCAAAAAACTTTACTCTATCATTGTCATGGCTTAGCAATTCAATAACCGCAGTGCCTACATCAGTGTATCTCACATCTCCAAGCAACTTAAGACTTTGAGCAATTATCTCTGGATCTGAATCATTAAGTAGCCCTGTGAATATTTTAGCATGTGCCTTATCTTTTCTAGCATACTGCCCTATCCCCCACATCGCATGAATTCTTGCTAACTGATTACTACCACTTAATAATACGGACTTCAAAGTCTCCAAGCCATCATTTCGTTCCGCTAATTCAAACTGAGATTTTTGTCTTATCCGCATATCTTGATGACCTAAAAGCGTACCTAGTTCATCAATAGATTTTGTTTTAAAATCTGCCTGAATCAAAGTCATAACTTCTTTCCTAATATCAGATAGCTCTCCACCTTCTACATCGAGCTTCCACATACGACCATAGTCTTTAGCGCCCCAGCCGTCTATCCAGTCACCATAATACAAAGCACCATCAGGGCCCCAGTCTAATCCAGTAGGTAGTGTACCCTT
Organism: uncultured Saprospiraceae bacterium; assembly: GCA_937929885.1. Taxonomy (GTDB): domain Bacteria; phylum Bacteroidota; class Bacteroidia; order Chitinophagales; family Saprospiraceae; genus CALFUQ01. Next base: position 192 of record CALFUQ010000347.1, on the reverse strand, counting down.
TACGATCTCTTTAGTTTCTCCTAATTCGAAAGTTGCTCCTTTAGGCTTAAGCGTAAATGCATGAATAGGGCTACGAGCAGGCGTACCTCTAAACTCAGCAACAAAAAAGTGGTCTGCATACTCCTCACTCAATGCCGTCCCTGGATTATAAACAAACCCTGTTGGACCATTCACATAATTAGTAATTGGCGG
>CALFUQ010000346.1 GCA_937929885.1 uncultured Saprospiraceae bacterium | reverse complement strand
TATGAAGTTATTGAGATCGGTCTTGTTCCTAATTCCTAGTATACCATCCTTAATTAGAAAGCTATCTGACATTAACCACTAAATAAAAGCTTTTAGCGCTAATGTGAGAACTTATGTGGCAAGATTATTGATTTAAATACTACGACGCTTTCGTAGGCGTCGTTGGTTATTATAATTGAGTAATTTGGTTAGAGCTTATCCGCCTGGATAGGCTCAACCTTATTAAACTCAAATCTTCATGCCTGCAGTAACAACCAATCTCGTTAAATTTTTATCTATATCGACTACTTGATTTCTGTTATTATCCACAAGGAAGTATGGTACATATCGATCAGACTGTGATTTATTTTCGATTGCAGCATCTATATAAAATTTGTTACCCCGATAGCCTAATCCAAAATTTAGCGTGTTACTCAAATCACCAATAGGATTGCCGTCTGCATAAGCAGGACTAATCAAACCAATACCAGCCCTAACCCTAAATTTCTTTAATGCTATCTCCGAGCCAATTCTAAAATTAACTCCTGAGGTGAATTCTGATTCTACTTGGCGATTAAGATCCGCTTCTACTTCTGGGAATTGAGAATCCGAAAATGCAGTCAAGTCAAAGTTTATTCCTTTGTAATTTATGTATTCTGCTTCTGCAGTTATAAAACCTTTTAGGTTATCAAAGTTAAGCATGTATGCACCGCTAATAAGTGCCTTCCATGGTGTTCTTATTTTATACTTTTGATTTCCTTCATCACTTAATTCTGTAAAAGACTGTGGGACACCGTCATCAGTAAATCCGTAAGTGAGGTCATTATAAAAATCATCAGTCATAAAGAAAGTAGTAGGAGAGTGGATAGCACCGCCTAATCTTAGCTTCGGTGTAAGCTTATAAAGCATACCAAATTTTGCATTGAAACCTACTCCAGTAGTAAGTATGTTCTCTACAAATTCTAAATTATTAAAGAAGTCTACGTTGTTATTAGTGTCATCCTCTAAGTAGTTTTTTGTTGTCGTTAAACTTAGGAATGGAATACCAATGGTAAGACCAAGATTAAGTTTGTTATTTCTACTACCAGCTATGCTGGCAACTAATTCGCTAATGCCACCAGAGGTTTCGACCGATTGCTGCTTAAGTACTTGCTCGCTGTAATCTATAAAATCTGATTCGTAAAAGAAGTCACCATCAAAATCAAAGATAGCTCCTACATCATAAGCAAGACCAGCTTCAAAAGAATCAAGGTCATCTAAAGCCACACCATTAGCTCTCTCTTCAAACCTTTCGACAATTGACCCACTTGTCGTAGATCTATAGGTAAATCGTTCATCAAATGAAGCAATTTTATTAAGCCCAATTGTAAAGTTAGTAGAAGACCAATTGCTTGCAATCGGTGCGTAGCTAAACGTCATCCCTAAGTTTTGAAGAGCAGGTAGAGAACTATTTAAAGATTCTAGATCACCATTTAAGGTAGCATCAATTCCTCCAAAATTTAGTGCACCACTCAACACAATCTCGGACTTCCTAAATTCTGCCAGTCCAGCGGGGTTAGAGCTAGCTACTGAGATATCAGCTCCTAGTCCACTAAAGCTACCTCCTACACCTAAAGCTCTTGCAGTGCTACCGTAACTTACATCAGCGTATCTAAGGCCTTCTGCTATCGATTGTGAGCTTCCTACTTGGGTAGTTAGCATTATGATAGCAATGACTAGGGAAATAATTCTCATATCAACTTTATTCATGTTTAAAAATAAGAAAGGCGGATAAATTTTCATTTACCCGCCTTATCAAATATTTTATTAGAGATATTTCTAGTTGCTTCTAGAGCTTCTTACTGATGATGATCTAGATGAAGATGATGATCTTGGAGAAGCACTCCTAGAGCTTGATCTTACACCAGATGATCTCGATGAGCTTCTACTTGGAGAGTAGCTTCTTGAAGATGATCTAGTAGATGTTCTTGGAGAATAAGATCTGCTAGAATTGCTTCTAGTGCTTGTTCTTGCTGAACTGTTTCTAGTACTTGTTCTTGCAGAACTTGCACTTCTAGGACTTCTTCTAGTAGAGCTTGTGTTAGCTCTGCTGCTAGAAGTGTTCGTTCTTGCAGATGCTCTCTGACCAGTTGATCTAGATGTAGATCCTGCAGTGCTTCCACTATATCTTGAAGAACTCACTCTGTTTCTATTAGATGTAGCTGCATTATTTGTAACATTTCCTCTATTGCTAGTAGTAGTATAGTAGCTAGGTGGGCAATAAGCTCCTGCACCTAAAGTGCTGAATCCACCGCCGAATCCACCAAATCCATTACCGAAGCTATTCCCAAAGCCTCTGTTAAATCCTCTATTAAAAGAGTTACCATATGGGCTATATATTGAGGAATAGTTATTGAAACCAAAACTATTGAATCGGCTATTTCTATTTCCTAAATTTACTATGATGCTATTACCACCATAACTAGCGTAAGGAAAAGCATTAAATCTGTTATAGTATCCGTAGTCACTATATCCTCTACCACTATTGTAGTAAGAACCATAGTATCCTAGGTTTCTTGATGTTCTGTTAAATCTGTTGATTCTTTTAGAATAGATATACTCATCTTCTTCCCACTCATATGCAGTATATTCTGCATCATCATATTCTGATTCGTCATAAGCTACTGAATCGTAAGTATCATAATCTTCTGAATCTACATAAGTAGTTTCTTCTGATGCCTCATAATAAAGGTCATCGAACTGAGCATAAGATACCTGACCTACAAAAAGGACAGCTACGAATGCTAAGAGGAATGTTGTTAGTCTGTTATTTTTCATGTCTCTAATTTTAATATTTGATGAATTCTGTTTCATATCTCTTGTTATGCAATTTATTACATTTACGTTGTTTTTATAGTTAAAAGTTCCTTATTTACAAGGATGTATTGTTAAACTTTATTAACACTGCATAAAAACATCGCTACTATATAGACGCAGGAAGTGATGTATTGTATCACTTCTACTTTACAAAATTTAATTTCTTATCTAAAGGATGGCAAAAGAAATCACTTCAAGAAGCGAAAATTACTCGCAATGGTATAATGATATAGTCAAAAAAGCAGGTCTAGCAGACCATTCTGCAGTACGTGGATGCATGGTTATCAAGCCTTTAGGGTATGCGATCTGGGAGAATATGAGAGATCAGCTCGATAAGATGTTTAAAGATACGGGCCATGTAAATGCTTACTTTCCGCTGTTTATCCCTAAGAGTTTCCTCAGTAAGGAGGCAAAACACGTAGAAGGTTTTGCTAAAGAGTGCGCAGTAGTAACTCACCATAGGCTTATGAATGACCCAAATGGTGATGGAGTAGTCGTGGATCCAAGTGCTAAACTGGAGGAAGAACTCATTGTCAGACCGACATCTGAGACCATTATCTGGAATACCTATAAGGATTGGATACAATCTTACAGAGATCTTCCTTTATTGATTAATCAATGGGCTAATGTAGTAAGATGGGAGATGCGGACAAGGCCATTTTTAAGGACAGCCGAGTTTCTTTGGCAAGAAGGACATACTGCACATGCTACGAAAGAAGAAGCGGAAGAAGAAGCTAGTTTGATTCATGAATTATATACGAGGTTTCTAGAAGACTATGCGGCTATTCCTATTCTCAAAGGAGCAAAAACACCACACGAGCGGTTTGCTGGAGCAGAAGAAACCTATACTGTAGAAGCGTTGATGCAAGACGGTAAGGCATTACAAGCTGGTACTTCTCACTTCCTAGGTCAAAACTTTGCAAAGGCATTTGAAGTAAAATTTGCAACAAGTGATAACAAAGAAGAATTCGTTTGGGCAACTTCATGGGGAGTAACCACAAGGATGGTAGGTGCGTTAGTGATGACCCACTCTGATGATGAGGGTTTAATTATTCCTCCCAAATTAGCTCCTAATCAAGTAGTGATAATACCAATCCCAAAGCCGACACCTGAGATATTAGAAGTAGCAGATAAGATTAAGGCTGAGCTTGGCGCAAAAGGGGTCAGAGTAAAGATTGATAAGGACGATAAGAAAAGACCAGGTTTTAAGTTTGCCCAGCATGAGATGGAAGGTGTGCCAGTAAGGATAGGGATAGGCGCACGAGATCTGGCTAAAAACCAAATAGAAATTGCTCGTAGAGATACTAAAGAGAAATCACAGATTGCCTTAGATACAGTTAATGATGTTGTGCCTAAGTTGTTAGAGGAGATACAGCAAAACCTATTTGATAAAGCATTAAAGTTCAGAGAAGAGCACACAACTCATGTGTCTACTATGGATGAATTTAAATCTGTCCTAGAATCAAAGGGTGGATTTGTTTATGCACACTGGGATGGGACGACAGAGACCGAGGAAAAGATCAAAGAACTTACCAAAGCCACAATCAGATGTATTCCATTGGATTTTGAAGCTGAAGAAGGGACATGTATACTTACAGGTAAGCCCTCTAAGGGTAAGGTGGTCTTTGCAAAAGCTTATTAATAAGGTTTTTTGGTTTTGATCAGAATGATTACTTGTAATTGCAATTAGATTAATAATCTTATCCTGAGTTTACCTGCAAATAAGGAACAATAATAATGTGATTTTGAATACGGTAGAATTTTCATTAACTTAGAATGAAACGAACTACCAATGGCCACAAAAACGAACAATAGGGAGATAGTTATCTATTACAATCATGATTCTTTATCCGATAGAAAAACTGTAGCTTTTGCCAAAAGCACGGGGAATCATATAAGGTCTTATACGCACGACAAAGCGCCTAGTACATCTACAGGTTGGAATACCATTCTTACAAATCTAAAAATGGAGCCTAAAGAAATTCTTAATAAGGCTCACCCAGAGTATCAATCAAAGATCAGAGGTAAAGAGTTTTATAATCAAGGTTGGATGAGTTTGATTCAGAAAAATCCGCATCTTATAAAAGCTCCCATAGCTATGAAAGGAAATCGAGCTATACTTTGCATAAATCCTACTGATATTTATCGATTGTGATTATATTGCAACCATATGTCATACGAATTAACAGCCAAATTACACAAGGTCTTTGATATCCAAAGTAAGACCGAATCATTCCAAGCTCGAGAATTTGTTTTAGAGACGGAAGGTCAATACCCACAGTTTGTAAAATTTCAGCTTACGCAAGACAGATGTAGTCTTATTGAAAAATACAAAGAAGGTGATCAAGTCAAAGTAAGTTTTGACTTACGTGGTCGTGAATGGAACGAAAAATACTTCACAAATCTAAACGCTTGGAAAATCGAAGCTGGAGCAACTGAATCAGCTGCACCACCTCCAAGTGCAGATGGAGGATTCCCGACGCAAGAACCCAAAGTTTTATCGACAGAAGACGAAGTGTTAGACGATTTACCGTTCTAAGACAGTTATCTATTCATGAGGTTTAAAATTATATTCCCTCATTTCCTAATTTCATTTCTTCTCTGCGCATCATTGCAAGGGCAGCAGTTATATGCCATTAACGCAGAGTGGAATGATTCTTTTAGAGAGTGGTCATTTGTTACAGCTGATGAAGAAGAAGGAACTTTCGGATTACGATGGTTAGATGGTAATGATTGGAGTGAATGGATTTTTGATTTTGAAGGTTTACATGGAACACTAAAAATGAAATGGGGTGATGACCCTAACACTTGGGAGCTAAGATCTGGAGGTGAAGTAGTAAATATAAAGACCAAATGGAAAAATGACTTTACAGAATGGCGCGTGTCTCAAGGAACAACACAGCTGAGCATCAGGTCTAAATACACCAACAACATCAGTAAGTGGAGCGTAGTAGAACAACGTTACGGTAATTTTATACTTGAAACTGAATGGGACAACGATCCGAGAGATTGGCATATCTATGACGAATTAGGCGAAGATGTATCTACATCACTTAAGCTTGCATTGACTTTTATAGTAGTCATCAACAGTATCCCGAGAGTTTGATTTTATTCTTAACCTACTAGCTCAAGTATCTGTCTATCGTGTTCTTTAGTTTTGACTTTAAGGATTATGTGTTCAATGATTCCTTTGTCGTCTACAATGAATGTAGTTCTGTGCACGCCCGTTACTTCTCTGCCCATAAATTTCTTAGGACCCCATAATCCAAAAGCGTTTATCATCTCCTTATTTTCA
>CALFUQ010000345.1 GCA_937929885.1 uncultured Saprospiraceae bacterium | reverse complement strand
TCTTGCTACCACTTTAAGACTGACCCTGTAATCGGAGGGATGACCTTTGATAATAAGATCGGAGGATTGTTGAATGTGCCAGATGAAATTGGTCATGGTGCGGCATTTGATGAAAATCAGTTAGATCAGGAAAGTAAAGTTGTTGTTTAATGAAAAATTGAAAATTGTTTTTCTTCATCCTAGCCCTTTCCATTTTCAAAGGAGAGGGAGTGACCGCTTTATCTTTCTCTATTGAAATTGGAGAAAGGTGATTCTGACAAAATCGGAATCGGATAGAGGAAAGAATATTGGAATAGAGAGATTTAATAGTAGAATAATGCCTAGTTAAAATAGGAACACGAAATAAATGAACACAATAGAATTAAAAACACCATACCTCATCTTTGTAGGCGAAGAAACAAGAGAAGGGTTTGCAAAGACAGGATTGGGCATAGTAGAATGGCGTCGTTCACTTTGTAAAGGACAGATAAGTCTTGAAGGAGGGACTATTGATCTTGGCTTACCATCCATGACAATCAAGGAGGCTGCTGAGGCAAATGTGGGATCATTGATTATTGGTACTGCCTCAATCGGTGGTAATGTACCTGAGGCTTGGATGGATACCTTAGTTGAAGCCTTGGAACAGGGTATAGATATAGTTGCGGGGGTTCATAATCTTCTGAAAGATGTGCCTCGTCTTAGAGAAGCGGCTGCAAAATCTGGAGCACGTCTGGTTGATATTCGTATTCCACCAAATAATATCCCAGTTAGTAGTGGCAAGAAACGTACAGGAAGAAGACTGCTGACCGTAGGGACCGATTGTGCAGTTGGAAAAAAGTACACAGCACTAGCAATTGAGAGAGATATGAAAAGCAACGGAATGAATGTTGATTTTAGAGCTAGTGGTCAGACTGGGATTATGATAGCGGGAAAGGGAATTCCTATTGACTCAGTTGTGACAGACTTTGTTTCGGGAGCGGCAGAACTTTTATCACCTAATAATGACGCGGATCATTGGGATATTATTGAGGGTCAAGGAGGGATTATTCATCCTGGTTATGCAGCCGTCAGCATGGGGCTACTAATCGGTTCGCAACCAGATGCTTTTGTTGTTTGTCACGAACCGACTAGAAGTTCCATAGAGGGATGGGATGATTTTGCTTTGCCAACCATACAAGAAGTCATAGAGCGAACGACACAAATCGGAAAACTGACCAACGCAGCAATCAGATGTGTCGGAGTAAGTATAAATACATCTAAACTCAATCCAGCAGAACGCCAAAATTATCTTGACGATCTTTCTAAAGAAATTGGACTTCCATGTGTCGACCCGCTTAAGGATGGTACACAAAGAATAATAGATCAGTTGAGTAGTGAATTTGATATAGTAAAATAACAAAGCGTTTAAAATAGAATCATTATGAAAAAATCAATCCTACCCATTCTTTTACTTTTTTCGGTTTCTATTTTTTCTCAAAAAACAACCTATGATATTGTTTTAAAAAACGGTAGGGTTATAGATCCTGAGACAGAATTTGATGCCATTCGAAATGTTGGAATCATTGACGATAAGATTGCCGAAATTTCTGTAGATGAATTGTTAGGCAAGGAGACTATTGATGTTGCAGGACTTGTAGTTGCTCCTGGTTTCATTGATTTGCATGTACATGGAATGACCAACAAAGCACATGAGTATCAAGTCAAAGATGGAGTGACAACCGCTTTGGAATTGGAAGCAGGCATACCATTTTTAAGAGATTGGATTGATCATAAATCGGGAAACTCGATTGTGAATTTTGGAGCGACCGTTCCGCATTCTTCACTTCGATCCATGGCGAAGGAACAATACGGTCATTATATGAAAGAGGCAAAAAAAGCAATTGAAGAAGAAGGATATGAAAGTGCTCGCCTTGCAAAGCTCTCGATCAATATGGGTCGCGCAAATTACCTACCATTGACTGATGCTGAGATTGAAAAACTTAAAATTTACCTCGATGAAGAATTGAGTGCAGGGGCCTTGGGGATTGGAGTGCCTGTTGGTTACTATCCTGGCGCTACGCATGGAGAAGTTTTTAGGGTTTATGAATTTGCAGCAAAAAGACAAGCACCTGTTTTTTCGCATACGCGAGGTTTTGGAATGGAAGGGATTCAAGAAGCGATTGCGAATGCGACGACTACTGGTGCACCTTTACATATTGTCCATGCTAACAGTCTGTCATTAGGGGAGATCCAAGTGACCTTGGATATGGTTGCTGCAGCACAAGACAGAGGATTGGATGTCACCACAGAAGTTTATCCATATACTGCTGCATCAACAATGATAGAGTCTGCGATTTTTGATGGAGGGTGGAAAGAAGAATTAGGGATTAGTTATGAAGATATACAATGGGAAGCTACGGGCGAGAGGTTGGACGAGAAGACATTTTATGAGTATCGAAAAACAGGGGGCGTTGTAATTATTCATATGATGAAACCAGAATGGATTGTAAAAGGAATTCAAGATCCGCGTACTATGATTGGCTCAGACGGGATGCCTTATGCACCTGGTGCACATCCTCGAACAGCTGGAACTTTTTCAAGAGTATTAGGTCGCTATGTGAGAGAACAAAAAGTAGTTTCATTAATGGCTGCTTTGAAAAAAATGACAATCCAACCTGCTCAACGATTACAAAGTATTTCACCAATGATGTATCAGAAAGGAAGGTTGCAAGTAGGCACAGATGCAGATATTACAATTTTCGATCCTGAGACAATAATTGACAAAGCAGATTTTAAGGGTTTAAAGTATTCTGAAGGTGTAGAGTTTGTGCTTATCAACGGAAGATTTGTAGTAAAGAATGGAAAGCATATTAAAAATGTTTTCCCTGGCAAAGCAATTATTGGGAGATATAGAAAATAATTTCACAAGAGCGTTGAAGTTGAATCACGGAACAGATTCAAATAAGATAAATTCAAACAACTTCAATATTTGTACAAAATTTTCCTTGAGATTGATTCCTACTTTGGATTAACGCTCATATCTATACTTTCACTATTTTAGGTGTATAAGCAATCCGTATAATTATGAGACACCTCAAGCTATCAATTATTGTATTTATAACATTTTCTTCAAGCGTCTTTGCTCAACCTATAGACATGGATCTTTTTCATGGTATGCAACCGAGGAATATAGGTCCAGCTGGGATGAGCGGTCGAGTGACGGCTATCGATGTCGTATTGAATGATCTTGATGTGATCTATATCGGCGCCGCTGCTGGTGGCATATGGAAGTCTGAAAACAGTGGCCATACATGGTTGCCTATATTTGAAAATGAAGGAGCTGCCTCAATAGGTGCCATCTCCATTTATCAAAAAAATCCATCCATTATATATGTCGGTACTGGAGAAGGCAATCCTCGTAATAGTCAGAATAGCGGTCGTGGCATGTATAAAACTGTGGATGGCGGCAGTACTTGGGAGTTCCTTGGCCTAAAGAATACTAGACAGATACACCGGGTGATTGTTCATCCTTCCGATCCTGATATCGTATGGGCAGGTGTCAGTGGAGCATCATGGGGTGAGAGCGAAGATCGTGGCGTTTATAAGACCGTAAATGGTGGACAGACCTGGAATAAGATATTATATGTCAATGAGTCAACTGGTGTGAGTGATATGGTTGCTGATCCCAACAATCCCAATAAGATCATCGTCGGCATGTGGGAACACACAAGAAAGCCTTGGACATTTAAATCTGGAGGTCCAAGTAGCGGAATTTACATCACTCACGACGGCGGGACCAACTGGAGCCAACTAGATGCTGAAGCTGGTCTCCCAAAAGGTGAGTTGGGTAGGACAGGTTTTTCCTTTGCACCCAGTAATTCTAATATAGTTTACGCTTACATCGAATCTAAAAGCAATGCTATATATAAATCGCAAGATGGAGGAAAATCATGGAAGCAAGTTTCTCAAAAAGGAGATCGAAATATAGGAGGTCGTCCTTTTTACTATGCAGACATATATGTCGACACTAAAAATGAAAATAGAATTTACTCTATTGCCTCAGAAGTAACCATGTCAGAAGATGGAGGAAAGACTTGGTCTGTATTTGCTCCTGGGAATAAGATACATACTGATCATCATGCTTGGTGGTCTCATCCTGATGATCCAGAGTATATAATGATAGGTCATGATGGCGGGCTCAATACTTCACATGATAGGGGCAAGAATTGGACATTCGCTGATAACCTACCACTTGCACAGTTTTATCACATCAGAGTAGACAATGAGTTTCCTTACAACGTGATGGGAGGTCTACAGGACAATGGAAGTTGGCGCGGACCTAATCGTACCTGGTTTAAAGGAGGTATCAGAAATATGTATTGGCAGCGGCTCAGCGTTGGCGATGGTTTTGATGTGGTGCCTGATCCTTTAGATCCTTCTTATGGTTATGCGATGGGTCAAGCAGGCAACTTGGTGAGATGGCATACTACTTCAGGACAATTAAAAAAGATAAAACCAAGTCATCCCACTGCAGAGCATCTAAGATTTAATTGGAATAGTGGTATAGGGATCGACCCCACTGATCAAAAGACGATCTATTATGGAAGCCAATTTGTACATAAGTCAAATGATCATGGTCAAAGTTGGGAGATCATATCTCCTGATCTAACCACAGATGATCCTGAAAAGACAAAGTTCTTAGAGACTGGTGGTTTATCTTATGATGTAACTGGTGCAGAGAATCACTGTACGATCATTTCCATAGATCCTAGTTCCCTCGATCCTAAAGTGATCTGGGTCGGAACGGATGATGGCAATCTACAAGTAACTTCTGATGGAGGTACTACTTGGAATAATCGCATTAAAAATATAAAGGGTGTCCCATCTAATACTTGGGTAACTCAGGTGACGGCATCAGCTTATGATCCTGCAGCAGCAGTTGTTGTCTTCGATGATCATCGAAGAAACAATTGGGAGCCTTATGTCTTCATGACTAAGGATTACGGCCTGACCTGGAAGCGCTTAGCAGATACCAGTGATGTAGATGGATACGTGTATTGTTTTGTTCAAGATCCTGTCGAGCAAGATCTTATGTTCATAGGTAGTGAATTTGGATTGTATGTCAGTTTTGATGGAGGCTCGCAATGGCAGAAGTGGACACAAGGATTGCCTACTATGCCTGTATCAGACCTAGTCATTCATCCTCGTGAACATGATCTAGTTATAGGCACTTTTGGAAGAGCAATATGGATCTTAGATGATGTTCGCCCTTTACGAGAAATGACAAAGAAAAAGATTACTGATAAACAGCTTCATCTGTTTACACCACCTGATGAGCACATTATGGTGGTAGGTGAATCGATAGGTTATCGTCAAGGAAAGATAGGAGATGCGCTTTACAATGGTGAGAACAGAGCCTACGGAGCTATGCTTACTTATTGGTACAGTAGTGATCAGTCTGGAGAAGAGGAAGATGAAAATGAAAACGATACGAGTGAAGCGAAAATTGAAATTAGAAATAGTGAAAAAGAATTGGTGCGAACAATTTATCATAAAGCTAAGCATGGAATCAATAGAACAAACTGGCGTACCAACATAGATGCTGTTCGTCCACCGCAAACAGCTAAACCAAAAAAAGAGGATAAACCTAAAGGGGGATTCTATGCACCTTCAGGTGATTATTACATAAGCGTAATCATTGGTCAGGACACATCATCCAATTGGTTGAAGATCGCACCAGATCCTCGATTGACAATCTCTGCAGATGAGATCTCTGAAAAACAAAAACAAATCAAAGCTTATAATATAAAACTTACCAAAGCTACTGCGTTGGCCGATGAAGTGAGAGCTGAGCAGGAAAAGATACAATTACAAAAAAATGTTTTGCTCCTCAACATGGATGAATCGGATACCATCTTTACGCAATTAGATAGCATATCAAAAGAAATCAATGTTTATAAAGAGTCCATACTTGGGAAAAAAGTCCAGGGGATATACAGAGACCCTTCTGTACTCAGTAGTTTAACTCGAAGTATAGGATATGCAATTGATCATCCGCTGTCACCAGTTACTGCTAATCAGGAGATTCAACTTTTACAATTAGAAAAAGCTATCGTCGCTAAGTCAGATGAGTGGCAACAATTAAAAAGTAAGTGTCGAGATGCTATTGCTTTATTATTGAAAGATGTAAAAACGAATCTATGGAAGGAGTGACTGAGAAAAGTCTCGGAAAATGAACTATCGAATACTTCTAAACTCACTGGCAGAAATTCCTGCTTGCTTTTTAAAATACTTGAAGAAGTTCGTTGGTTCGTCAAATCCAACTTCGTAAGCAATCTTGGTTATTGGCGCTTGAGAATTAATGATCAATCTCTTGGTATGAATCATAAAAACATCATCAATAAATGACTTGGCTGATTTATTGATGATGGCATTGGTAGCATTATTTAAAGTCTTGGTTGATAATTTCATTTTGTCAGCGTAGAAGGAGACTTTCCTGTTTTTGAAGCAGTGCTTTTCTATATGTCCCTGGAAATCCAAAAATGTTGATAAACTTCTGTTATTCTCAAATAATGGGTTGTCCTTAGATTTTATACGATACAACTTAGTAAATATGATTTGCATTAGACTGCTCAGAATAACAGTCTTATGTCCATCATTAAAGCTATGATGTTCCTTCTTCGCTAAATCGGTGAGCATTGTGATCTCATCATAATCATTTGAGTTAAGTTGGAATTTTGGTGAAGACAACATCTCATTGAAAAGCATCAATACTTTTGATGCTTCTAATTTATTGGAATGCTTCTGGATGAAATTCTTTGTGAAAACAAGTAAGACTCCACTCGCATCATTTTTGTAGAATTTGTGAATACTATCTTGTCTAACCGTAAACAAAGTGTTCTTCTTAAACTGATGATCTTTAAAGTTGAGATTGTATTTTCCCTTTCCTGCTGTAAAAAGAAGAAGCACATAAAATGAGACTTTATGAAATTCAAATTGACTGTGATCCTTTGGCTTTTTCTTTAAGAGTTCTTGATAAGTTAAGATATCAAAATGCGACCCGAAGACATTCTCTCGACTAAAATTAATTTCTTTGAATTTCTGTTTCATATTTCAGAAATAAGAATTCTTAATACCTTCCCTATATCATGTTTCTAATTATCCGAGAAGATCTTACGGTTCTTAACTATGTCTATTGCTAGATACATCGCATTCCTAATAGAAGATTCATCAGCTTCGTTCTTACCAGCGATATCATAAGCAGTACCATGGTCTGGAGAAGTCCTAACGATAGGAAGCCCTGCTGTGTAGTTAACACCGCTACCAAACGACAATGTTTTGAATGGTATTAGTCCTTGGTCATGATAGCATGCAAGGATACCATCAAATTTCTTGTATTGTCCGCTACCAAAAAATCCGTCAGCTGGGAAAGGGCCCATTACCAATCGACCTCCTTTTTTCATCTCTATGATGACCGGTCTGATTATTTCTCCTTCTTCGTTACCTAACTTTCCGCCATCACTTGCGTGTGGATTCATACCTAAGATTGCTATAGTAGGCTTCTCAATTCCAAAATCTCTTTTAAGAGAAAGCTCCATGATATTGATCTTCTTTTTGAGTAACTCTTTGGTGAATTGCTCAGATATTTCCTTGACTGGGATATGGTTAGTTGCTACTCCGATTCTCAGATCTTCAGATACCATAAACATGAGTGAATGTGATACATCAAAAGACTTAGTCAGATATTCAGTATGGCCCGCGTAAGGAAACCGATCAGGGTCCATAGCATTCTTGTTAATCGGTGCCGTAACTAGAGCATCTATTTTATGATCTTTTAAGTCTTGTACTGCTCTGTCTAAGGCTATGTGAGCGAACTTGCCACTTTCCTTGGTCGCTTGTCCTACAGAGATATTCACAGTGTCATCCCAGCAGTTTACAACGTTAATCTTGTTTCTGGACGCTCTCTGAGGGTCCTTGTTTGATACAAAATGAATATCAGAATTTACTATGTTTTTATAATAAGATACTGCTTTAGCCGAACCATATATTACTGGAGTAAACATCTCCAGCATTTTATCATTAGAAAGTGCTTTAAGGATCACTTCTATCCCTACTCCATTGATATCTCCTATTGTAATTCCGATTTTCATGCCGCCTTGTTTTCGTTTGATGCAAATATAACACTTATAGCCAAGGAGATATTTTCATAGCTTTACAGTTAAGAAGAAAAATTTGAAAGCAAAAAAATCATTTGGGCAGCATTTTCTGCATAATAAAAATCTTGCTCGATCAATCGTCGATCTAGCAAAGGCGCATGCAAAGGATCAGCTGATATTAGAGGTGGGGCCAGGCAAGGCTGCCCTTACTCAGTTTCTGATAGAAGATAACACTGAGTTTATAGCAGTGGAAGCAGATTGGGATATGATAACCTACTTATCAGAAACCTATCCTGAGAAGACTGATAACTTCATCCAAAAGGATTTTTTACAACTTAATCTAAAGGAATTAAATAACGATAAGCCGTTCTTGGTCCTCGGTAACTTTCCTTACAACATTTCAAGTCAAATCATTTTTAAGATTATTGACAATCACACATTAGTACCAACCATCATCGGCATGTTTCAGAAAGAGGTAGCGGATAGAATTGTAGCTGGTCATGGTAATAAAACTTATGGGGTCATTAGTCTACTGATCCAATTTTATTATGATTGTAAAATCGTTTTCAGAGTAGCACCTGGATCATTCTCTCCCCCACCGAAAGTACAATCAGCGGTAGTGCTCTTTACCCATAGAAAAGAACTACCAAAATGTAATCCTTCGCTGTTTAAGAGCGTCATAAAAATAAGCTTCGGTAAGCGACGAAAAATGATGCGTAATACACTAAAGTCATTCATAAAAGATACGCCCTTAGAAGACGATGAGTTTTTCGAAAAAAGACCTGAGCAACTTTCTCTAGAGCAATTCGTTGAATTAACTAATCTTATAGAAAAATATCAGAAATAAAATGAGTTTAAACGATAAAATAACTGCGGATCTTAAGGCTGCAATGAAAGCTAAAGATCAGGTAGCGCTAAGAAGTATTAGAGCGATCAAAGCTGCATTACTTTTGTTAAAAACAGATGGCAGTGGAGAAGAAGTAACGGAAGAAAAAGAAATCAAGTTGCTACAAAAATTAGTGAAGCAACGTAAGGACTCTCTAGAAATTTACGAGAAGCAGGACAGAGAAGATCTCGCCTCAGTCGAAAGAGAAGAAATTCCTTGGATCGAAAAATATTTGCCAGAAGCAATGAGTCCAGAAGAACTCAAAACTGCTATCACAAAAATCGTGGCAGACACTGGTGCTTCATCGATGAAGGACATGGGCAAAGTCATGGGAATGGCAAATGCACAGTTTGCTGGCAAGGCAGATGGCAAGACCATTGCAAGCTTGGTCAAAGAACTATTAACACAATAATTAATTTAAGCCAATCAGTATGTTTCATTTTAGAATTTTAATGTGCGTCTGTGCACTATTAGTTATAAATGCTTGTGCCTCTACAAAGAAGATCATCCCTGTTGAAGAAGAACCAATAGCAGAGGTTGTAGTCGAAGAAGAGATGTTAGATACCCTTACGGTATCTGCTCCGAGACTTGATGCTCCGATATCCTTTGAACTACCAAAAGACAATCCCTCTGCGAAGCGAGAATTTGATATCATTCATACAAAGCTGGATCTAAACTTTGACTGGCAAAACCAACATGCTTTAGGGGTCGCTGACTTGAAAGTAAAACCACATTTTTATCCTGGCTCAACGCTAGTGTTAGATGCTAAAGGTTTTGATGTTAATAGTGTGAAAGTAAATGGTCGTACGATTCAACATGAATATGATGGGATGAAATTAGAAATCCCTCTTGATAGAGAATACAAAAGAACGGAAACATTCAATATTAGCATAGATTATGTAGCTAAGCCTAACGAATCCCCTGTTGGAGGTAGCGCTGCGATTACTTCTGACAAAGGATTATTCTTCATAAATCCTCTCAACAATGAAGGAGATAAACCACAGCAAATCTGGACACAGGGAGAGACAGAAAATAACTCTAGATGGTTTCCAACAATTGATAAGCCTAATGAAAGATGTACAGGTGAAATTCTATTAACTGTACAAGACAAATACAAAACCCTCTCCAACGGAATATTAAAATCCTCCAACAAAAAAGGAGATGGGATGCGCACCGATCATTGGGTAATGGATCAAGCTCATGCACCTTACCTTTTTATGATTGCTGTGGGAGACTTTAGCGTGACTAAAGACAAGTGGAAAGGAATGGATGTAGACTACTATGTAGAGCCTGCATATAAGGAGAGTGCTAGAGAAATATTTAATCATACCCCTGAGATGTTGAGCTTCTTTTCTGATAAATTAGATTATCAATATCCATGGCAAAAGTATAGCCAGATCGTAGTAAGAGATTATGTGTCTGGTGCAATGGAAAATACGACTGCTGTAATCTTCGGTGAACAAGTACAAAAAACGAATCGCGAGCTTATCGACAATGACAATGATTATATCGTCGCGCATGAGATGATCCATCACTGGTTTGGAGATTTAG
Source organism: uncultured Saprospiraceae bacterium (assembly GCA_937929885.1). GTDB lineage: Bacteria > Bacteroidota > Bacteroidia > Chitinophagales > Saprospiraceae > CALFUQ01. Next base: position 5,740 of record CALFUQ010000345.1, on the reverse strand, counting down.
TAACCTGTGAAAGCTGGGCTAACCTCACGCTTAACGAGGGCTTTGCTAACTATGGTGAGTACTTATGGTTTGAGCACAAGTATGGCAAAGAGAGAGCAGAACTTCATAGAAAAACAGAGCAAGAGACTTATGTCGTTTCATCAAGTTTTGAAGGGGTACACCCGCTGATTCACTACAGCTATGATAACAAAGAAGATATGTTTGATGCACATAGCTACAACAAAGGTGGTCTAGTCCTACATATGCTCAAAAATTATTTAGGTGACGATGCTTTCTGGGCTTCTCTTAATTACTACTTAGAAGAAAATAAAAATACTGCCGTCGAAGTAGATGATTTACGACTTGCATTTGAGGATGTAACAGGTGAAGATTTAAGGTTTTTCTTTGATCAGTGGTACTTATCTTCAGGTCATCCTAAGATAGAGATGAGTCATTCTTTTGATGCCGAAGCGCAAGAACTTGTGATAAATATTTCGCAGACACAAACAGATGCTACTACTCCGCCAGTATTTCAATTTCCATTAGCGATAGATATCTATGATGAAGAAAAGTTAGTAACACAAATAGATGCTTGGATTGACGACAGAACTAATGAGGTCAGAATACCTGCAACGCAAGATGCCTTTTTAGTGCACTTTGATCCAGAGCATATCATCTTGTGTGAGCGTGTAGATAATTTTAGTATGGCTCAGCAAGCACTGCTTCTAGAGCAATCTGAGGACTTACGTACTAAACTTATTGCGATAAGCGCCTTGGTTGGTGAGGATACTTACGGTGAACAACTGCTTACTGCAACACGAGATGATTTCTATGCAGTTAGAGAGGCGGCTATACAGTCCATGTTCCTAGAAGCTTCCAATGCCTCTGTTGTAGATAATATGAAAGCCTTAGCTATAGGTGACCCTCACTCTAGCGTAAGGAGTGCTGCATTGCTTAAGCTCTCAGACCTGGGGATAGACTTAACAGATCTTGCGAGTCAAATTCTCAACAAGGAGAAAGCATACCCTGTACTAGGAAGTGCATTACAGTTACTTTATAAATCTAATCCTGAGAAAGGGATTGCTGAAGCTAAAAAACTAGAAACTGAAAAAGCTCCTGCCCTTACCGCACAGATTTCAAAGGTATATGGTACAAGCGCAGACCCAGTTCATCTACCATTTTTTAGAGATAATCTTACTAAGGTTTCGGATGAACAAATCTTTGAATTCTATGATGATTATTTCAATATCCTAAAGGACCAGAGCGGAGATGAATTCGATGTGGATGCACAGATGCTTCAAGACATAGGAATTAGCAAAACCATATCCATTTATAAAAAGTTTGCAGCTACCAACACACTGAATAGTCTTTATGGTTATAAAGCTGAAAAAGATGCTGCGTTTGGTAGTTCTCCTGAAGGCTTTAAACTGGTAAATAGAATTAGATTAATCATAGATGCTGAGGATAATCCTATGCTAAGAAAGCGGTACGGTATAGAGTAGATCTTTGTTTATTCTATTTCCTCTTCTCAAAGGGCTGTTTGGGATAAGGTTTTGGGTGCACAAAACAACTAAATACTAGGAATTCGCTATGGTTTAGATTAACATATTGTTTAACATTGCCTTATTGACATATATGTTCAGATAGCTTAATTTGCAGAGACCTTTAAGTTGATATACATAGTAATGTATCACATAAAGAATTTAAGGCTTGTTTTTATCGTTCTTTCGATAGGTTTATCAATAATTTAAGAAAACTAAGATGCTAAACCAAAGCAATAATTATACTCTGCTTGTCAACAAGCTTGACCAGTTTATTCGGAAGTTTTACGTTAATCAAATCATAAAAGGATTTTTGTTCTGTGTAGCATTAATCCTCTTGCTTTTTTTAGCCTTCTCTGTATTAGAACATCAGTTCTATTTTTCTCAGGGAGTACGTAAGTTATTTTTCTTTTCTTTTGTTGGTGTTTCAATTGCAGCGATCGGGTTTTGGATCATCAGACCTTTGATGCATTACTTTAGTTTAGGTAAGACGATTTCGCATGAGCAGGCTGCGTCTATCGTGGGCGAGCACTTTACTGATGTTGAGGATAAGTTGTTAAACATCCTACAACTGAAAAAACAATCAGAGGTATCTTCTCAAGCTAACTTGATAGAAGCAAGCATAAATCAGAAAGCAGATAAGCTAAGGTTGGTGCCGTTTAAATCAGCAATAGACCTGGGTAAGAATAAGAAGTATATGAAGTATGCGCTGCCGCCATTTTTCTTATTGCTTTTTATGCTATTTGCAGCACCGAGTATAATCAAGGACGGGACGCATAGGATTTTAAATAATGATAAAGACTTTGAGCGTGCTGCACCTTTTCATTTTAAGATGCTTAATGATGATCTCAAAGTAGTGCAGTATGAAGATTATACTCTCGATGTAGAAGTAGAGGGAGATGTATTACCTAATGAGGTTTTTATAAACATAGATGACTATCAGTATCGCTTAAACAAAAATGCCAATAACAGTTTCTCTTATACTTTTAAGAATGTACAGAAATCTTTAGAGTTTAATCTCTTCTCGGGAAATGTAGACTCTGACAGTAAAGAACTGGAGGTCTTGCTAAAGCCTAACATGGTAGACTTCGCTATGCAACTTTACTATCCTAAGTATCTTAATAGAAAAAGCGAACGCTTAGAAAACATAGGTGATGCTATCGTCCCTGTAGGCACCCGAATCAAGTGGGACTTCTCTACGCTTAACACAGATAATCTTGCAGTAAGATTTACAGATAAGGGTGAGGTAAAAGATTTAGAAAAATTAGCGGACAATTCTTTTGGCTTGTCTAAAGGGATTTATTCCGATCAGAGTTATAGTGTCTTTTTATCTAACCAATATATTCCTCAAGGAGATTCTTTATCCTATAACTTATCGGTAATCCCTGATCAGCACCCTAGTATTAATGTGCAGCAGTTTCAAGATAGCTTAGAAGAAACGATTGTATACTTTGTCGGTAATGCATCTGATGATTACGGTCTAACTAATCTTACATTTAACTACGTCATAAGCGATGAAGATGGTAGTCGTAAAGCACCTGTAGTAAAAACTTTAAAAAACATCGGTGCTAGAGAGACTCAGTACGATCATCTGTTTGATATAGAAGAACTAAAATTAGAGGCAGGTCAGAGTGTATCTTATTACTTCGAGGTATTTGACAATGATGGTGTTAATGGTGCTAAGTCTGCTAAGACAGGAGCCCTACAATACTCTAAAGCATCAATAGAAGAACTAGAAGAGAAAGAGGATGAAAACGAAGAGGACATCAAAAAAGACTTAGAGGAATCCATTAAGGAGTCTAAGAAAATACAAGAGAAGCTTAAAAAGATGAGAGAGAAGCTACTCCAAGAAAACGAACTAGACTGGAAAGACAAGAAGGAGCTTGAGAAGCTGATGGAAGAGCAGAAAAAACTCGAGAAGCAATTTGAAGATGCTAAGAAGAAGTTTGACGAGAACTTAGAAAATCAAGATAAGATCTCTAAGAAGAATGAAGAGCTACTCCAAAAACAAGAGAAGCTACAAGAGATGTTTAATGAAGTGCTTAACGAAGAGACCAAGGAGCTAATGGACAAAATCCAAGAACTCATGCAAGATCTACAAAAAGATCAAGCACTTGAGATGATGGAAGAAATGGAGATGGATGATAAGACACTCGAGAAAGAAATGGATCGTCTTCTAGAACTTTATAAACAACTAGAAGTAGAAAAAGAGATCCAGGAGACGATAGAGAAGTTAGAGGAGATGGCAGAGAAGCAGGAAGAGTTAGCTGAGAAAACGGAAGAACAAGAAGAGCCTAGCGAGGAACTTAAAAAAGAACAAGAAGAATTAAACGAAGAATTCGAAGAGCTCAAAGAAGAGATAGAAGAGCTAGAGGAGAAAAACGAAGAGCTAGAGTATCCTAAAGAATTAGGCGAAGAGAATGAAGAAGATATGGAGGATATCCAAGAGGATATGGAAGAGAGTAGTGAGGAGATGGAGAAAAAGGATAGCAAATCAGCTGCTAAGGCACAAAAATCTGCCGCTGGTAAAATGAGCAAAATGGCTGGCAAGATGAAAGAGTCATCTGAGTCTGGAGAGCAAGAGCAGATGGAGGAAGACATACAAGCCTTAAGACAATTGTTAGAAAACATAGTAGATTTATCGTTTGATCAAGAGACATTGATAGGTAGATTTAGTAAAACTAGTATCAATACCCCACGATATGTTGATCTAGTGAGAGATCAATTTAAGATCAAGAATGATTTTAAAATGGTAGAAGATAGTCTCCAAGAGTTAAGTAAGCGTGTAACTCAGATTGAGAGTTTTGTAACAGAGAAGGTTACCGAAATTAACTACAACATAGAAGCATCTATAGACAAACTAGAAGCAAGACAAAAGCCTGTAGCTAGTCAGCATCAGAGATATAGCATGACTAATCTAAACGACTTAGCACTAATGCTAGCGGAGTCAATGGAGCAGATGCAGCAACAGATGTCTGGCATGATGGCTGGAGATCAGATGTGCGATAATCCTGGCAAGGGTAAGAGTGGTAAGAAAGGCAAAGGAGGAAGACAACCCATGGATAAAATCACTGAGGGTCAAGGAGAACTCTCTAAGCAACTCAAAGAAATGATGGAAGGGATGCAGAAAGGAGATAAAGGTACCTCTAAACAATTTGCAGAAGCTGCTGCTAGACAAGCAGCACTAAGAAAAATGCTGGAAGACGCTCAAAAAGAACGTGGTGAGCAAGGAGAAGGGGTCTCTAAAGAGTTGCAAGAAGCAATCGATCAAATGGATAAAAATGAAATCGATCTTGTCAATAAAAGATTAGACAATGAGATGATGAAGCGTCAAAGTGACATCATGACCAGATTGTTAAAAGCAGAGAAGGCTGAACGTGAGAGAGAATATGACAATAAGCGTAAAGCAGAAGTAGCACAAAACAAAAAGAGAGAACTTCCACCTCAATTAGAAGAATACATCAAGAAGAAGGAGTCTGAGATAGAAATGTACAAGACAATTTCCCCCTCACTTAAACCTTATTACAAGTATCTCATTGATAATTACTTTAAGGAATTGAAGGACGGAAAATAATTAAATGAACGCACTTACACTTAGACTACCATCGCACCCTAACAGTATCTCGGAAGTAGAGCCGTTCGTAAAAAAGATTGCGCTTAAGTATAGCATCGGTCAGGATAAGTACCCTAACATCTTAATCAGTCTGACAGAAGCAGTCAACAACGCCATCAACCACGGCAACAAAAATGATCAGACCAAATTTGTCAATATAGACTTAACCCAATCTCAATCTAAAATCTGTATTAAGGTAGAAGATGAAGGGTGTGGATTTAATCCCGAAACTGTGCCTGACCCTACTGCTCCTGAGAATCTAGGATGTTGTGGTGGCAGAGGCGTTTTCTTGATCAAAGAGTTAAGTGATGATGTACGATATGTGCGTAATGGTTGTGTTGTAGAAATGTTTTTCAAGCTATAGTGCCAGCTCTTAAATGGACATACCTCAAGAGCAATTCCTAAATAAGATTTTATTTTTCGCTGAAGAAGTCAATCTTCCAGAGATCGATCAGATTAAAGTTTCTACCTGGATACGAGAAACCATAAAATCAGAGTCCTCAAAGTATGAGAGTATTAACATTGTTTTCTGCTCTGATGAGTTTTTGTTAAGGTTAAACAAGGAGCATCTAGCCCATGATTACTTCACAGACATCATCACCTTCCA
>CALFUQ010000344.1 GCA_937929885.1 uncultured Saprospiraceae bacterium | reverse complement strand
AATGCTTTCTGATAATTACCAACCTAATGCTGATTGGTGGGGCAGTATGGTCGTTGATTAAAAAAATGTAATCCTAATTCTACTCAATTGAATTTCTTTTTTGAATAAATTTAAATAATGGATTTATGCAAAGCTTGTAATTATGAAATAAAAGGAACGATGCAATTCTGTTCTAAATGCGGATCTAAAGTTATTAATGAAAGGCTGACTATAAAGCGTTTAGTAAGTGATTCTTTCAAAGTTCTTACTAATCTAGAAGGTCCATTCTTACGGACAACAATTGCACTATTTACTACTCCAGAAAGTGTAACCATAGGATATGTTAATGGCAAGAGAAAATTAATTAATTCGCCAATCAGATATGCTATTATAACTCTGACCGCATATGCTATATTCCAATTTCTATTTCAAGACTTTGTAAATGAGCTCGCAAATAATAGCGGAATAAGTAATTTCTTAAAAGGTTTAAACGAAAGTCAAGATTTTAGGAATGAAGTTAATATGAAGAGAGCTGAAGAAATTCAGTTAGCCTTCAAAAGGCATAGTCAATTTACTAATTTCATGGTCATACCAGTGATTGCTTTCATAAGCTCAAGAATATATAGCTCGTCTCAATATAATTATGCCGAACACATTTCTATTTCAATATATGCTGTATCTCTATCACTATTATTAGGTGCGATATCAGGAATACTTCTAGGTGCAATTAAAAGTGAAGTGATAATTAATATCTATCCTCATTGGACAATGATTATTAACATCTTCGTAATCATATGGATAATCTGGAGATCGTATAATGGCAATGTATTGAAAGCAATCAGCACTTTTTTAATATCATATTTCATATTTGTAATGATATTTAGTGTGATTGTTTACCTAATAACTCGCAGTATTTTAGGATAACAGGACGAATATTCTTACTCCGTCTTCAACCCTGGCAACTTCATCTTAAACCCTTGCATAGTCTCTAATACCTTCTTAGCAATAAAATAGTTTCGGTACCAGCGTTGATCTACTGGAGCGATAATCCATGGTACAGAGCTACGATTGATGACATCTTCATACGCTTTCATGTACTTCGTCCAGAGCTTACGTTCTTCCCAGTCTCCAGGATTATGTTTCCAGTTCTTCTCAGGGTCATCTATCCGCTCTTGTAGTTTTTCGGCTTGGCGTTTTTTAGAGAGATGCATGTAGAATTTAAGGATCGTGGTATTATTATCAAACTGCAACAACTCCTCCCACGCATTAATGGCATTAATCCGTTTAGTTACATGAGCTTCATTAATCCACTTATGCACTCGCTGAATTAATACATCTTCATAGTGAGACCTGATGAATACTTGTATGTGCCCTTTTTGAGGAGCATGCTTATGTACACGCCACATAAAATCGTGAGCAAATTCTTCTTCAGTAGGTTTTGTAAATCCATATGCTTTCACACCATGAGGCGAGCAATCACCGAATGTGCTTCTGGTTGCTCCATCTTTTCCTGAAGAATCCATTCCCTGAAAAACCACAAGCAAACTCTGCTTTTTTTCAGCTAACATAATCTCTTGTAGTTCAGATATCTTCTTAGCGATCTTCTTAGTTTCTTTTCTAATTGCTTTTTCGTCAGTCCCTTTTGGAGCTGTTGTTGGTATTTTACTTAGTACAATTTTTTTTCTTCTAGCCATGCTTGAGTTTACTTAGATATTTTTACGTTCTCATTTTACTTCTCTTCACCAGATAGTTTTGCAGGATAGGGTAGAAGCCTTCTCTGATGTCTGCTTCTACATAGTCGACTCTATACTGCAAACACTTCATCATCAAATCTTCTTTAAATCCTTTTACTTTTTTCTGGTATTGTTCTTTGACCTCGTTTGATTGGAGTTTTATCTTCTCACCTGTTTCCATATCAATAAACATGTACGGGCGATTTTCAAACTCAAAATCCAACTCTAATTTCTTATCTACTACGTGAAACAAGATAACCTCATGCTTACTGTGCTTAAGATGCTGTAACGCTGAGAATAATGCTTCGGCCTGATCACTGTTATCAAACATATCGCTAAAGATAATTACCAGTGATCGCTTGTGAATACTATCTGCAATCTGATGCAGAGCTGTAGTTGCAGCCGTCGATTTGTTAACCTGCTCATCCTTAATCAACTTATCTAGATATGATAAGAGTAACTGATAATGAGAAGTGCTAGACTTACATCTTGTATGGATACTCAACGCTTCATCAAAAAGACTAAGTCCGAAAGCATCTCTTTGCTTCTTAAGTAAATTCATAAGAGAGGCAGCTGCTAAAGATGAGAACTGTAGTTTATTTAACTCCTGCCCGCCTCCTACATCAGTTTTAGGAAAATACATGGATGAAGAAACATCGATTACAATCTGACACCTGAGATTGGTCTCCTCCTCATATCGCTTGACGAACATCTTATCCGTACGAGCATATACTTTCCAGTCTATATTCTTAGTGGATTCGCCCTGATTATAGATTCTGTGCTCAGCAAATTCAACTGAAAAACCATGGAAAGGACTCTTATGCAGCCCAATAATAAACCCCTCTACCACCTGCTTAGCAAGTAACTCTAAATTATCAAGTGATTTTAATTGAAAATCGTCGAAAAAGCCCATGTGCGAATTTATAAAAAAGAAAGCCCTTATCTAACGTATCAGATAAGGGCTTGTATTGTTTTTCTTTATCAGGTGAAATACAATATTACATCAATGCGTCAATTTTCTGAGCCAAGGTAGCTTTTGTAGCTGTACCCACGTGCTTATCTACAACTTCTCCATTCTTGATGAATAAGATTGTAGGGATACTCCTAACACCATATTTTGTTGATGTTTCAGGATTATTATCTACATTGAGTTTACCTATCATTGCCTTACCCTCATAATCTTTTGCTAGATCTTCGATGATAGGAGTTACTAACCTACAAGGTCCGCACCACTCAGCCCAAAAATCTACAACTGATACCTGGTCGCCTTCTAATGCGCTCTCTTTGAAATTAGTATCTGTGAATTCGAATGCCATAATTTTTAGTTTGTTTTTAAATTATTCAATAGGTCAAACATGGTTTGCACTTATTTAGTTGCAAATTTAATCATATTAGCGTTTTAATTATTAGTTAAAAGGTTTTTTAAACCTTAACTGTTGGCATTAAGACGAACTCGTGAACAGAATATTTTGGATTTGCTTCGGGATTGTGAGTGTGGGGCTCAATATATTGTTCTCTTACTATCCTGCATTGGCAGATAAGTTTTACTATCGTGGCTTCTTCCAAGTCTTAAGGATAATTTATGATTATACCCTTGGCTGGATCCCTTTTCCTATGATTTATATCGTCTTACCATTGACGATTTTATTAATCTATAAGCTGTTAGGCAAAGCAGTCACCATCTTCAAAACTAAATCAATAGCAAAGGCATTCATTGATATTGCATTAGGAATTGTTGCATTCGCAGGGTTTTTCTATGGTATGTTTTACTGGCTTTGGGGATATAATTACGCTAAACCTAATTTTGAGACTACCATGCAATTGGGCGTAGATAAGATAAGTACGACTCAATTATATAATGACCTATATAGTGTCCACCATGAACTTAAAACACTTCGCAAAGATCTTAATACCAATGCCGATCAATTAGAAGAAGATCT
>CALFUQ010000343.1 GCA_937929885.1 uncultured Saprospiraceae bacterium | reverse complement strand
TGGATCGAGTAATCCTATGCAACTTACCATCTTCCTGGCATCAGTATCATTCCATAAATCCTTACAGCAACTCTTCATGCAACCTAGTTGGGGATAGCCCGCATCTTGAGCTATACCCAGTACTTGGATATAAGGTGATTGGTTATCTAAATTGTGAGACTTAGTTTTTTCAACAGACTCACCGCTTTGTTGGTTACAACTAATCGACAGAAGTACTACTAAAACAAATAAAATATTCTTCATGATTGATTTGAAAGATAATATTTTCATACCCCTCCCTTGAGTAATTCTTGATAATCTGATAACTCATCATATCTACCTTCGGCGGCTAAGGCTGCTTGCTTTGGCCAAGTGCGCGGATCAGAAAGCTGATATCGCTTACCTGCTTTATCTAATATATTTTGAAGCGATCTTAATTCTGTCATTGCTAACTCTTGCCAAGTATTAATCCCCTCCCGATTTAAGAGCTCAGCTATTTTGGGTCCTATCCCTTCTATAGCTTTAAAGTCATCTTGTCTGTACTCTTTAATTATACCTAGTTTAACCATCACCTTTTCCACTTTAGCAGTGGTCTCTCCTTGCCCTATATATTTACCCGCGTCTAATCCTTTCTGCATACTGACTAATTGCGACCAAGACCCTGTAGCTGCATAGCTTGCTTGCTCTGCCCAACTATCAGGATCAATTATCTTATACTTATTCCCGTACAGCTCCAAAATACCTCTAAGATCTTCCTTCTTTTGTTCACTTAAGACTAACCAATTTATTACACCATTTTCTTTAAGCACAGATTCCATCTTAGGGCCTATACCTTCTACTATTTGGAGATTATCACTCATTAAGGCTTCAAACTTTAAAGACTTCTTAGGTGGCTCAACAATCCCACCTTGGTTTACTTGCCCGATTGTCGAGTCGACTAATCTTTGAGTTTCACTATTCGAAATTTCATCAAGTCGATTGTTGCTATCATCTTCTTGCAAGCCACCTCCATTTTCTGATTTGGGCTGTTGTCCTGCAACGATATTTAATCGCTGCTTAATTGCACCAAGCTCTTCGTTTAATGCTTTGTTCTTTGCATTAGATTCTTTCAGGTCCTCTTCTAATTTAATTAACTTTTGTTTGTTTTCTTCAAACGCTTTAACCTTAGAATTCAAAACCTGCTTATCGCGACGTCTAATAAAGTATCCTACTACCATAACCAGAGCGAGAAACAGCAACCAAAACACTTTATAATCTCCAAGTAAAACAATCAAATTCATCTTACCACTGAAGGTAGTTATTTAGACAATAATAATACTGTACATCAAAATGTCAATATGAACTTTACACATATTTAATTGTCTTATTTTAGCGGTTGAAACCTACCAGTGAAAAATTTAATCTTTCTAAATAAATACTTCCTCAGATATAAATGGCATCTGATACTTGGGACGATCTTCGTTACCCTTTCTAATTACTTTGCCACTAAGATTCCGCAGACTATAAGAAATGCCATCAATTTCATATTAGAAACAGTAGAAGCGACTAAAGCTAATGTTGAATCTAGTGGTATGATGGATAGTGACTTGACTCGGAGCCTCTTAATTTTTGGAGGGACTGTCATAGGACTAGCATTACTCAAAGGTGTATTCATGTATTTCATGAGACAAACTATAATAGTAATGTCCCGTCTAATCGAATATGATATTCGTAAAGATGTATTTGGGAAATATGAAAGCCTCGACCAGAGTTTCTTTAGAAAAAATAAAACTGGAGATCTTATGGCTCGAATTACCGAGGATGTAAGCAAAGTGAGAATGTACTTAGGTCCTGCCTTACTTTATGGTATCAACCTTATCACCTTGTTTGTGCTCGTGATATATGCAATGTTTCAAGTTAATTCGACTTTGGCAATGTACACATTACTGCCACTACCATTCTTATCCTTGTCTATCTATTTAGTCAGTAGCATGATTAATAAGAAAAGTGAACTCATAGCTCGTCAGTTATCCACTCTTAATAGTATTTCGCAAGAGGTATACTCTGGAATCAGGGTGATTAAATCTTATGCAAAGGAGAATCAATTTGGCAAGTACTTCACTGAAGAGTCAGATAACTTCAAAGAAAAATCACTTAGCCTTGCAAATGTTAATGCCCTCTTTTATCCTCTAATGATATTGCTAGTCTCTACCAGTACTTTAATTACTGTAGTAGTCGGGGGCATGCAAGTATCAAAAGGAAATATAACGCCTGGTAATATTGCAGAGTTTGTCATCTATGTGAATATGTTGACTTGGCCAGTTACAGCGATTGGGTGGGTAGCGTCGATTATACAACAAGCAGAAGCATCGCAAAAGAGAATTAACGAATTCCTCTTTACAGAAAATAAACTGCAACTAACTGACAACCCAGTCAAGCATGAACTTAAAGGAAATATAAAGTTTGAGAATGTGAGCTTTGTATATCCTGACACGGGCATCAAAGCTCTTGAGAATGTAAGTTTCGAAATTAATGTTGGTCAAAAAATTGCTATCCTAGGAAGAACTGCTTCTGGCAAAACTACTATCGCAGATTTAATATTGAGGATGTATGATGTTACAGAAGGCAGAATCTTATTAGATGGTATAGATATTAAATTGCTAGACCTAAATCATCTGAGACAATCTATTGGGTATGTTCCTCAGGATGTTTTCTTATTCTCAGATACGATCTCTAAAAATGTAGCCTTTGGCATGCCAGATGCTACCGATGAGGAAATCAAAAAATATACTGAGTATGCATCAGTGTACGATGACATCATGGGATTACCTGAGCAGTTTGATACGCTAGTAGGCGAACGTGGAGTAACCTTATCAGGAGGGCAAAAACAACGTATCTCTATAGCTCGTGCATTCATCAAAAAACCTGACATTATAATCCTCGATGATAGCTTATCTGCTGTAGATACCAACACGGAGCAGCAGATTCTAAATTATTTTAACACTGCTATCTCTGGTAAAACAGCAATTATAATTACACACAGGGTTTATAACATGCTAGATTTTGATAATATATTATTCATTGACAATGGGAAGATTATAGAGCAAGGGACACATTCTGAACTTGTGAAACTTGATGGGGCGTATAATAATCTGGTGATTCAACAATCAGAAAGTAGCTTAGTCGATTTATAATTTTTGGGAGTAATGCAAATTATATTACATTTATAAGGTATAATTATTAAATAACAACCCGATTAATTGTGGATAACGACGACAAAAAGAAGTTTGAAAGTGTGTACTCTTCTAAGGTGAGAGCTGGAAGGAGAAGGACGTATTTTTTCGACGTAAAGAAAACGAAAGGAGAAGATTTTTACATCACCCTTACAGAAAGCACTAAGAGATTTGATGGCGACGGCTACGACCGACATAAGATTTTCTTGTACAAAGAAGATTTTAATAGGTTCGTTACTGGACTTCAGGATACTGTAGATCATGTAAAAACTGAGCTTATGCCTGATTATGACTACGAGCAGTTTGAAAGACGTCAAGCAGAGTGGGAAAAACAAAAAGCTGAAGATGAAGCGAATGGTATAACACCTGAGCAAAGAGCAGCAATGAGAGCAGAAGAAAAAGCGGCTGAAGAAGCTGCTAATCCTACACCTGAAGCTCCTAAAGCTGAAGCAACAACAGAAGAAGCAAAACCAGATGAGTCTGTAGAATCGGAAGATGATATGGCCTGGTAGAATCTTAATACAATAGCACGAAAAAATTGTAAAAGAGCTCGATGAAAATCGGGCTCTTTTTTTTTCCTTTTGTTTTTATGGGTCATAACCCATTGAACAATAGATTACCCCATCTCAGCAACAGCAATCATCTCATCCTCTACCTGATGGACAAGCGCTGTATATCTAGGATCACGTTTAGTCTGGCGATTACGATCTAGAGGTAGATCAACATTAATCCTTCTTACAAACTTAGAAGGTGCCGACTTCATAATATAAATTTCATCTCCTAGGTAAACTGCCTCAGAAATATCGTGGGTGACAAATACAATCGTTGATTGAAATTTTGCCCATACATCAGCGAGTAAGTCTTGCATCTGTAATCGGGTCTTTACATCCAATGCTCCGAAAGGTTCATCCATGAGCAAGATTTTAGGATTTGCAAGTAAGCTTCTTGCAATTGCTATTCTTTGTAACTGCCCTCCTGACAGTGTTGGATACTGAGCATATTTATTTTGATGGCCATCTAGCCCTACAAGCTGAATCATCTCCATGGCTTTCTCATCTCGCTCTGCTTTTGCTATGCCTTTGTATTGTAAACCTAGTCCCACATTGTCAAGGACTGTCATCCATGGCAATGAAGAATACCGCTGAAACACCATACTCACTCGCTCAGCTTCTCCGATTGGCTTATCATTTATTTTCACAATTCCTTCCGTGGGCTCTTGCAGACCTGCCATATATCTGAGCAGTGTTGACTTACCACATCCTGACATCCCTAGTACTACTATAAACTGACCTTGACCAGGCTTGTCTTCTACTAAAAAATCTAATCCTTTGATTATCCAATTAGCTCCGCCATCATAAGACTGGCCTATCCCTCTTAGCTCTAGAATATTATTCAGTTCTGTATTATTAAATTCAGGCATGAGCAGTTTTAGATTTAAAAATCTTCCATTCGCCAAAAAAGATAATAACCAATGCAGAAATTAAAATGACAGGCAGTATAAAACCCCAGCTAATAGCAGATAGGTTAAAAATAGCACCAAGTAATACTGTCAAGAATAAAAAGAATAGAATCGTATAAATTCCATATTGAGATTCCTTAATCCCAGGCACTAGCGCAGGATTTTGCTTATAAGGTATCAATCGCTTATCAAGGAAAACAAAAATCCTATCCTGTATAAAACCAATTACGATAATCACTAAAAGAATCGCAAAGACACGATCTATCTGTCCTAGACGCTCCTTAGTCCAGATTAAGCCCCCTATCCCATCACTCTTATTTATCAACTCTGCGATGATTATATAAGTCCACGAAATCGCTGTTAATACTCTGATATCATCCATGACTTTCGACATGACTGACGGAATATAAACTGACTTAATCATTTGCCAATTTGATGCTCCTAAAGTGAATACCGTTTTAGTATAGACATCATCTACTTCCTTGACTCGCTGTGCTACTACTGGTAGCAGATAAACTATAATTCCAAAAGCTAAGAAAGCGACTTTCATCTGATCGTAAATCCCAAACCAAATAATGAACGTACCGATGAGTGCTGTCAAAGGTAGATATCGCATCCCTTGTACTTGTAGACTAAAGAGTCCTCTAAACATAGGATACAAGCCTATGATAAACCCAAGCGGAATAGATATTAGTATCGCCCAAAGATAACCTTGCAAATTGAGCCAAATTGATTTCCAGGTATTCCTCCAAAGTCCATCCTTAGAAATCAACGGACTAAAAGATTGTACAACTTTATCTGGTCTAGGCAGTAAAGGATAAACTGTTTCAAACTCTGTAGCATTATCCATAGCTATGGAATCAGCCCTTACTATCGAATCTATCCTAGCAAGATTTTCTGGACTACGATCTAGAGAAGATGGCAACTCTGTGTTGTAACCATCAACTATAGGCCGTTTGATGGAAAAGGCTTCTGCCATAATCCACCATACTACTACTAGCAAGACCAATCCTACTAAACCTAATATGAGGCTTTGTGATTTGGAAAGTTCTCCTCGAAGCTTAAAAAGTGATTTAAAATCCAATGTCCGCTTTTAGGCTCCTACTAATTCGAAATCAGTTCTTCTGTTCTTAGCCCTGCCATTGTCAGTATCATTTGATGCAAGTGGCTGGTCTGGACCATTTCCTACAACAATTAATCTGTTACGAGGCATCTTGTGTTCTGATATGAGATAGTTAGCTACGGCTTGTGCTCGCTTTTTAGATAAGTCAATGTTAAGCTGCCTACTTCCTGTATTGTCTGTATTCCCTTCTATTCTAATTCTAGAATTACCGAATGCTTGTGCAACTCCAACAAACTCCTTATCAATAATATACTTAGAATTTTCATCCAGCTGGAACTCGCCAGTCCTGAAGTTGATTGATACAGCCTTACTTGCAATTGCTGCTTTAGTCTCATCTGCTGCTGTTGCAGCTTTAAACTTAGGAGCGTCTTCTGCTTGATGTGATACACCTTGCAGATTAGCTTTTTCTACGATTTGAGGATAGGATATCCCCCTCCATCCTGGTGCTCTTCCTTCTATAAATCCTAAACCTTTATAAACCTCAGACATCCTAGTATATAAACTACTACCAGTTACACCCTTATAATCTCTATTAAGCCCAAAGAAATTTATGTTATCTCCGTGAGTTGCAAGCCGTACGTTATTAATTGCTTGATAAGAATCTTCTTCTGAAAAACCTGAGAAATTTTCAGCCAATATCTTAGCTGCTTTTCTCTTGTTGTTATCATTAAGATTTATTTCAGCGGCACCCTTCATCCAGCCTTCGTACAATTGCTCTAGCTTAACTTTATTCTTGTCTACATAGTCCTTCTTCGCTACGAATACATCTGCTATGATATGAGACGCTGATCTAGTACTCTCTAATACTCTTGACCCTGGCACAGCTTCTACACAGCCAATATCATCTGGACTCCAAACAACAGCTGCATCCACCTGTCCACTCTTGAACACCTCAGCAGCATCTACCGCACTTGGTTGAATTACCAGCTCTACATCTTTTGTCGTTAAACCACCTGCATCAAGTAACCAAAGTAAAAAGGAATGTGATGGTGTTAATTCTGCCACTGCAATTTTCTTACCTCTTAAATCAGAAACTTTAGATATACCTCTCCTAGCTACAATCGCATCTCCTCCTCTCGACCAATCCGCTTGGAATACAACTACTGGATCAAAATCAAACATTCCGCTCCCTTCAGTAGGGAATGCGTCTATCGTAGCCCATAGAAGGTTTACATCGTCATTTTTAAAAGCATTTCTAGATGCAGCAAAATCATCTAAAATCTCAAACTGCACTTTAAAACCATAGTCTCTATAAAATCTAGATCTTTCGTTTGCTTGGAAGCCTTCATTAAAGTATTGTCCTCCAGCATATCCTCCCCATGTCACTACACCTATCTTAATGACATCATCATCTGATGAATAATTAGTTGAAGAAGAGGTAGTAGGTCTATTGTTATCAGCAGTTTCCACTTTAGAACTTGCTTCTTTAGCTTTTTGCTCACTAAGAATATCTTGAAACTGAGGGCTATCTAGTGCACATTTACCTAGTAATGCTACTATACCTACTATTATGATAGTTATAATCAGCTTAGAAAATGTAGTTAATCGTGGCATCTTATTATTAGTTTAAATAAGTTTTATAGAAATCAAATTAAAGAAATGCAAATATAAGATTCTCAGTCGTCAAAAAAGGTATCGTACTGATTGTCTCTACCCAATTTCTCTGGTCGCTTCATAGGTTCTGCTAGATCTAGCACATCTACATCACTTTCAGCAGCGAGTAATAGATTTTGTTTTTCGTCCCCTAATATCAAGGATACACTCTCACTCTCCCATTTCTCGAGCATCTTAAGTCCTTCTTCTTCAAATACTCCATTCTGTAGATCTATAGATTGCATAAAGTTTTCTGATACTTCCATGAAGCGCTCCATCTCTCCTACTTTCTGACTTACATCATCTGCTACAGCTTCTAGTGCTTCATCAAACAATGCTCGTTTATCCTTGTCACCTGTAATGATACTCATCGCTGATTTCATTGCAGAGTGAGAAGCCATCATTGCTTTTCGCTCTTGGTCTTTTACTTCTACCTGATCGGTTATATCTTCTACTAAAATCTCTGAGTTCTCATACATCTTTTTGAGTACTCGGTACATAACCTCCATTTTTTTGTAGAGGTCTTCTAGTTTCATATTAGACTCTTTAAGCCTACCTGCCTTCCGACTCTTTAGAATCATCACCGCTTGCTTGTTAGAATCTCTTGCTTCACTTGCTAGATTGAGATTACTTTTTATCTCTTTCTGATTATTGATGATGAGTTCTTTGAGCTTATGCATCTGACCTCTCAGCTTAGAGATCTGCTTATTCATCTTGCGCAGATTATCCTTTAGATCATCTACATAACTTTTTAAAATACCAATCGGGTCTATCTTGATAAATAATCCTGTGATAGCTCGCATAGCTGACTTGTACATATAACTGACCAGCGTTCTTGTCTTAGAATCGAGAGCCATAAATACAACTGCTGCCAATGCCATTAACGAAACAACGATTCCCACGGTGGAACCAGTAGCAAAAGATATAATCGCTCCTATAGATCCCATCACAAGCCATCCAGCTCCTAATAACAACAAAGCCAATACTACTGCACCAGTTACACCCTCTGGTCTTTTCCAAAACGACTTTGGCTTAAATTCACCACTCATAAAATGATATCCTTTGTATTAGTTAATTTTTCTACTGCAATTCTAAAGAATCTTCGATCTCTGTCAATATTTATTATATAAAACAGCTGAAATCATCTGTTAGTTTCACTTTTGTAGTTTCTCTATCTATCCAACAATTTTTAAAGCTCTTTTATTCCAATTTCAGGCCCTCTACTTCAAATATTCTTGCATCTTCTTAATGTCTTGCTCTATTTGCCCAGCTACAACTTTATACGCGCTTAAAAATTTATCTTTTGTCAGTTCTACTTTAGCAACAGATTTATTTACATCATTCTTTTTTTGATTCAGTACTTTTTCACTGTCCGCTATCTCTTTTTGAAGTTGTGCAATTTGTTTTTTCTTCTGCGCTACAGTAGATTCTAAATTCTTAATCTGAGCAGTACCTCTTGCGCTTTCTAACTTACCACTATAAGCACTAAGAAATTTTCCCTGTTCTTTCTTTAAGATATTAATATAGTGTTGTCCAGATTGAATCAACTTCACATTACTAGCTCCCATTGTTTTTGCCATCGCAAAAGCAGATTCAAATCTTGTCTTTTCGTCAAGGTGCTTAGGCAGTGACTGGAGGGCTTGCTTATATTCTAAATAATCAAAGCCTTCTAAGTTATTTGCCTCGACAGCAGTTAATAGAGAATTTAAAAACTTAGTGTCAGGCTTTGCTGATGTATTTATTTCTGATGGAGACATTGGTTTTGTAGGAGGTGCACTTTTACTCTGTCCTTTGCTTATTGGAGCAACCGTCTCTGAATCTCCAGACTCAGCTGTTGCCCCCGTCTCAGGTTTTGCATTTTCATCCTCTACTATAAAAAGTGATTTTAGTTTTTTGAGCATACTTAATTATCGCTATTAATATTTAGAAAAGTCTCCGTGTATCTTACAAAATAATGAAATATAAGTCACTCTACAAAAGCACTGTTATTAGATATATAGCGGATATGTAACTTATTCATTATTATACCCTAATTGTCTTAATTTCGCCCGATATGAAGGATTTAATTGATCAAAAAATAAATGTTAGTAGTGAAATAGGACCCTTACAAAGGGTAATAGTACATAAGCCAGATGACGGGATCTCTAG
>CALFUQ010000342.1 GCA_937929885.1 uncultured Saprospiraceae bacterium | reverse complement strand
AATTATACATAGATATAGAGAACATAAGATTTAATAATGAGATTGAATCATCATTTTCCACTGATCCAGAGTTGAGTTTAGAAACTATTAAAATCCCCTCTTTGATTCTACAACCATTTGTAGAAAATGCTATTTGGCACGGTCTATCGTTAAAAAAAGAAGACAAGAAATTGCTTATAGATGTTATTAAAGACGGAGATACACATATTAAAATTATGATTGAGGATAATGGGATCGGAAGAGAAAAATCCACTCTTCTAAAGCAAAAGAAGTTATATAAAAAGGATTCAATAGGAATTAACCTAACGAAGGAACGTTTGACCAATTTCGAAAAGGACTATGTAAATAATTATAGCTTAAGGATTAATGATTTGTACGATAACAATAGCTATCCAGTTGGTACTAATATAGTTTTGCGTATCCCTGTAAAGTAATATTGGAATATATTTTAGTGTTTGAAAGCAATCTTGTTTTAAGAGGTTTAATAACTTCCAAAATATCTACGCAGGAACCACTCCAATAAAAGCAATACACCCAACAATCCTAATAACCATTTAAAGTTAATGATAGACTTAGAAGTTGTTGTAGGATAAACGATGGGTTTGATACTATTACTTGTTAGTAAAGTCTCCGAGAGTTGATTGATTTCATTTGGTAAGAATAACTTGCCTCCATACTTCTCAGAGATGGTATTGAGTAGGTTATGATCAGCAGTTAGATTAAATAACTCTAACTGTATAGACTGAACGGTGAAACTTCCTGATTGAGTTAACTTCTTTCCTTCATAATTTACAGATGACTCGTAGGTGTAGCTACCTTCTGCTAGTACACCAGCATCGAGGCTGTAAGTATCCCCACGCTTTGAGAAGGTAAACTGAAACTCATCCTTACCATCTTTTTTGATTGTGATGAATACCTCAGGATCGTTGATAAGCTGGTAACTGTTATTGTATAGCTCAGCATCAAAGTAGATGTGTTCATTTTCCTTGTAGATATTATTATTAGCAGTTACTCTAAATTTTCTTTTATCCTCTTTTACAGAAGTATAAGTGATTGCTTTAGTCAAGATATCTTTTACTACATCAAAGTTTTGAAACTGTAGATATTCAAACAATTTCCATTTCCAATACCCTTCTGCTAAAAAGACACCTGTCTTAATTCCATTCTCTTCGCTAAAACTTAAGAGCGGATACTTAGTATCGATATTACCAACCTTCTGATAGAGTAGGGTATTCGTCTTTGGACCTTCTCTAAATTTCCCAAAAGGAGCAAGCACTGGAACAAATTTTTCGAGGCTCTCAGTGGTTTTTGATTCTAGATTAAACAAGTTAAAGTTATTCGAAAACAATGCCGTCACCTCGTTGCTTTGGCCTTCCTTGCCGCTTAAAGCAACAACGTTTTGAGCAGTATTAAACTTACCAAAATTAGTTTGCTGTCCTACCATGTAGAAGCGTGGTGTTTTTCTTGCTTCCATTCGATCCAACATTGGTTTAATGTCAAAAGTTTTAGAAGGAAGATTATGAAAGATCACAAAATCATACTCTACGATATTGACTTGGTCCTTTGGGTATTTGACCGTGATGACATAATTCTTATTACCCTCTAACAGTTGCTTAATTGCAGCCACATCAGGATTAGGAGAATTAGCCATGACCAATATCTTCTGTCTAGCATCCAAAACTTCTACATAGATATCCTTGATATTATTTGCAGTAGAAGATTCATCAGTGATCTGATTGACAACAACTCTGTATCGATTTACTCCTGCTCGATCAGCATCTATTATCATACTCTTAGTCTCAAAGAAATCATTATTATTAATCAGAATACTCTCTTCTTTTATGGTGCTCCAATTGTCGCCGTTTCTTCTCTGCAACCTTAGTTTAGTGCGACTGCCTGTGGCATTGCTTGCTTGGATATCTGCTTGTATCCCAAACTTATCTCCGAGGTATGCGATCTTGTTATGATAGACATGCTTGATACTTAAATCCCGCTTAATAGTAGTATCTCCTAAAGCAACAGTATAAATAGGCGCTTTAAATTTGAGATTCTGGTACAACGGATTTTTTCCTTCATTAAATATCCCATCTGTAGCTAAGATGATAGCTCCCAGGTTTTGATCGTTGTAGGTATCATTGATATAGCTTAGTGCTTTGGAGAGATTGGTTACCTTATCTCTTTGAGCACTAGTATCTGAGTTAATAGATATTTCATCTCCGAATCCAAGTTTGATTAATTCATATTTTTCACTAATCGCATTGGAGACTTGATCTAAGTCCTTTTGGTAATTGCTAAAACTGGTATCATCCATCGAAGCTCTGATCGATTCAGAATTATCTTCTAGTATTATAATAGATGGATTTTTAATCTCTTCAGTAGTTTGTTTTAAGAGAGGAGAGAGTAGCAAAGTAGCAAGACCGCTGACTGCCAAAAATCGTAGCAGACCTAAGCCTATCGGAATCCATGTACCGTACTCCGCAAATCGCTTATCCTTCCAATACAGTAAGCCTGCAAAGAGTAACCCGAGCAACAAACATAAAATAAGATACCAACTAGGATACTGAAAACTAAGATTCTCCAAATACTCGATTTCTAGATAAGGTCAGGATTAATAAAGCTGCAAATATGATAAATAAACGTCGTAAGGTAAATGGAACATATATTTCAATGAAGTGATTTGTTCTATTTTGCAACTATTCCTACTTTATGCTCGTTAAATCCCTTGAAGAGTACCGTAAATATTAAGTTTTAAGCTTTATCAATGAATAACATCAAAACTGCAATTTCAAGAGTTTTACTTGCTGGGATTTTAATACTTGGCATTTCTATCTATAGTCAGGCTTCTTACATTCTACTTCCGATGGATAATGATGCCCAAAAGAACCATCTAAAAGCTTACGGTATAACCTATTGGGTGATTGATAGTGGAGTAGAAGCGTTTTGGTTATTAAATTACCGTGGCGGAAGCTTTGCCTTTCCTCATAACTCTGCTTTTGAGAAAGAATGTAAAACTAGGGATGTAAGCTATGAGGTAATTTCTAATGCGCAGTTTTCTGCTATAAGAAGGGAAATAGGTGACATGGAAGTGAATCAAGAGATCATGAAATTAGAGAAGGCACCTAAGATAGCAGTCTACACGCCTGATTTCAATCAAAGGGGAGAACGTATACAACCCTGGGATGATGCTGTGACGATGGTATTAACTTATGCTGAGATACCTTACGAGACAGTCTATGATAGGGAAGTGATGGAGGATAAGCTAGCCCAGTATGATTGGTTGCACTTGCACCACGAGGATTTTACTGGCCAGTACGGTAAGTTTTATGCAGGTTACAATACTCAGAAGTGGTATAAAGAAAGTAAGCGAAGACTTGAAGAGCTTGCAGGTGATTTAGGTTTTAGCAAAGTATCACAGCTAAAACTTTCGGTAGTAAAAAAGATTAGAGAATATGTAGAAGGAGGTGGATTTATGTTCGCGATGTGCTCTGCAACTGATACATATGATATAGCCTTAGCCGCTGATGGTTTGGATATTTGTCATCAAGTATTTGATGGTGATGGATTAGATGCTTCTGCTCATGAGAAACTCGACTTCTCTAACACATTTGCATTCAAAGATTTTAAGTTGGTCAGGAATCACATGGAGTACGAATACTCTAACATAGATCATAGAAAGAGAAAGATCACACCAGAGACAGATTACTTTACCTTATTTGATTTTTCGGCTAAGTGGGATCCGATACCTACTATGCTTACACAAAATCATACTACAACGGTAAAGGGTTTTATGGGACAGACTACTGCCTTTGACAAAGAGTACATGAAACCTGAAGTATTAATCCTTGGAGAAAACAAAGCGATTAACGAAACAAGATATATTCATGGTACTAGGGGAGAAGGGTTCTGGACTTTTTATGGAGGTCATGATCCTGAAGATTACAAGCATCTTGTAAATGATCCAGAGACGGACTTAAGTTTACATCCTAATTCGCCAGGCTATAGATTGATACTTAATAATATCTTGTTTCCAGCGGCTAAGAAAAAGAAAAGGAAAACGTAGAGTTCTTAAAACGCAAGGTAGTGCTCCCTCTCTTTTGAAATTGAAGAGGGTTGGGGTGAGGCAAAAATGTACGACAAAGAAGTTTCTGTAAGCGCCTCGCTTCAAGATAAAACCTTATCCTTCCAGCCACCCAATCGATCCAAAAATCATAAAGTAGATACCGAAAGTTATCAACGGTATAATGATAGAAACGCCGAGGGCCTTGAAAAATAATCTCGGCACTTTAGAAGGTTCTATCCACTCTGCTATAAGTGCAATGACTAGCACTCCAAAGCAGATGATAGGAAGGATTATACACAACAGTGAAGCAGTATACTCATCTACTACCCATAATAGCAAGCAAAGCACTAGTTCTATTAATATTATTTCGAATAGGCCTAGTTTCATTTTTTATTTATTCGCTCTAAAATATTACTTGGAGGACAGTTTTCAGTACAATTGCCATTATTGTCTGTGGTAAACTTATATTCCTGGTAAGTTACCTCATAGAATTCTGTCGGACCACCTGTTCTAGAAGTTGAATTAAAATTACGAACAGTTTTGGTAAAGGTTTTTCTTTTAATCTCATCAAAGATTATTGGCATAACTTCAGTACCAGCCGTATCATAAACACCATACTTATCATCTTTTTTTACAATGGTATTTCCAAGATTAAAGGGTGAGATTCTATCATAGATTGGTGCCAACACCTCAACTCCTGTTGTGTCATATGCTCCGTATTTTTGATCTAATGTAAAGCCGTAGTTGCTTTTACCTAAGGGATAGATTCTCTCATATTTCAATGGAATAATCGTATTTCCTCTTTTATTGATGAGTCCTTGTAGTTTACCATCTTTAATCACACAGAAGTTATTTTTAAAACCATCAACGGATTTATATCTCATAGGAATTACCAACTCGCCATTCTTATCTACAAACCCCCACAGATCACCTTTCTTTACGGATATTAATTCTTGGTCATAATTTTTAAGAGTTCGGTATTCTAGAGGAATTACTACTTCTCCATTTCTGTTAATTAGTCCAACTTTATAATCTAATGAAGAAGCATAGATCATTGGTGTATTGGCATAGTCTTCAAGATATTCGTATTCAAAAGGTGTAATCTGATTTTCATAAGGATCAATAAGCCCGAATGTAGAATCTTTTTTCACTACGATAGTTTCTTCTCTTAATTCGTCAATTTGCTTGTATTTAAATTCTACTTTTTCATCTAAAAGAGCATTGAAAATACCTCTTCGCTCCCCACGAGTAATTCTAAATAGGTTTGGGAATCTACTGCCATGTTGTAATCCCAGATTAGTGATGTAGTCATAATCTATTGGAAGTACTGATTTACCATTCTTCATCATTAGTCCATACTTGGCGTCTTCTTGTACTATTAAATAGTTTCCTTCTTCTTTTATTTTACCTGTTCCAAGCTCCTTTATAACATTGCCTCTTAGATCTACGATTCCATTCTCTTTACCAATTGTAACATTGAATAGTGGGGAATTACGAATTTTAGAAATCCGATCATACTTAAATGAGGTTAGGCTATCACCAAGAATATTTATTAAACCCCATTTGCCATTACGTTTAGCGGTTAATATTCCAGCATGTATCCAACCTAGGTCTTCATAGTATTCACGGAGTAAAATATTATTTTCCTTTGTGATTAGATTTGTTCCTTCTTCATTCTTAGCACTGATAAATTCTGGTCCGACAAATTTTAGCTTAGTATAAATCGGTGGAGTCAAGACAATCATATTAGAATCTAAAATGCCATACATGTCGTTTTCTTTAAATATGATTTTGTTACTACTGAATTTTCCACTTGGTGCTTCAGTAATTGGTTTTATGGTCCCTGTTTTGCTATCAAATAATGCAGACATCCCTATGCTATCTTGTGCTATATATTTACCGTTTCCAATGGGGCGTAGCTTTTCGTATTCCTTTTCAAAGTGAATATTTAAATCCTTATCTAAAATAACATAGGATGCTTCTTTCTTCAAGAATATGAAACCTCTTAGATCATATTCAATAGCTGTATTCTCACAATTGATTTTTAATTCACCTTTTGTATCTAACAGTCCATATCTTCTGTCATTGCTAGCTATGAAATATGACTTGTCTTCTACAGAGATCATATAGATAAAATCATACTCAAATGGGGTGATGATTTTATTGTTACGATCAACCACTCCAAATTTGTCTGCCTTCTTGACAACAAAATAATTTCCGTTTTGGGTACTTATGGCTTGATATTCAAATGGAATAATTGTTTTTCCCTCATTGTTCACAACTCCCTTAAAAGTGTTTTTTGTAACTGTATAATGCTCATGATCTCTTGTTGCAACTTCGGAATTGCTTAACGCATTAAATTCCTTGCTAGCGATATCATAAATGCCAAACATGCGGTCCTTCTTTACAATCACCACAGAATCAGAATAAGTTCTTATAGTTTTAA
This sequence comes from uncultured Saprospiraceae bacterium, assembly GCA_937929885.1. GTDB lineage: Bacteria > Bacteroidota > Bacteroidia > Chitinophagales > Saprospiraceae > CALFUQ01. Next base: position 5,251 of record CALFUQ010000342.1, on the reverse strand, counting down.
AAATTGGTTCTACAACGATGTTGCCTTTAAGATCTATCATGCCATACGAGTTGTTCTTAACAACTATGGCCATGCCATTATTAAATTTTAAATCAGAATAATCAAAAAGGAAATCGAATTGCTTAACCCCTTTTTCATTGATTATGATTTTCTTTCCATCTTTTGATGCCAGTGCTAGCCCTTCGCAAAATGGCTGCACCCAGTCAAGCTCTTGATTTTTGAACAATTCGATAGTGGTACTTTCAAAATGGGATGAAATACTTTTTTTACTACTTGCACAAGAACCTAAAAATGTAATTGCTAATGTCAGTATAAAGAAATGTATTGCTTTGTACATAGAAAGTAAGATGAAGTTGTTAATTGGTATTTGAGTTATACCATATCTCATTCAAACACAATATATACACAAGCTTGTTTTGTTAAATAGTTACCAATCACATTTATTTTAATTTATTGTTAACGATCTTTATAGTAAGACTTGGGTAACTATTTTGAAAGTTATCTCGTCGTATTCATACTACAAGCAAAAGAATGAAATCTGTACATTTCTTAGTATTACTAATATCACTGTGTTTTACCTCTATAAATGCACAGAAGAGTACATTGTCAGTTAGTGATGATGTCCTTCCTAAACAAAACTATGAGGAGAATATCACAAAAGAATTCATAAATGATGTTTACATCCCTAAAGACCTAGATGAAGCATTAGAAGAATTAAGGAGATTATCAGAAAGTGACGGAATTACTAAATTTAAAAATGCAGAAGAAGCTGTAGTTGCAAAAAAACTCCATTTTGGTCTTGGTAGATGGATAATGGAAAAATGGAATCTTTATGATGGGTCCAGATATTCTCACTATCTAAGACTCAAAGGGTTATCCTATCCAGATGATATGGCAAGATTTACGATAATTTCTCTTCATAGAGACCTTAATGGTAAAAATCTTGAAGTAGATGAAAGAATAAAAGAGGTAAGAGACCAAAGAACCAAAGAGTACAAAGAAAAATTAGCTCAAAAAAAGATAATCAAAGAAATTAAGAAAGAAGACAAGTAAAGTCTTAGGAGTTATCCTTTTGGGTAGACTTTTGATTTTCTTTCTTAGTTTTTTTCTCTATATCTTTCTTTTCTGACTTGTCAGAAGTCGTAGATTTTAGCGAATCATCGTTGTCGTCAAAAATTTCTAGTTCTAATTCTAGTTCCAAATCGTTTGTTTTACTCTTGTAAAATAGCAATAACGAAATACTATTCGAAATTTATAGTTCTATTAATTACCATGCTAGTACTACTTAATATGCATGCTTGTCGGCATTGTATTATCTATAAATACTTTATTTCAAGCATGAATAAATAAAATTTATACTTTTGCCTTCCTTTAAAAATTAAAATTCCACGAACAAAATAGCTCCATGGCGAAGAATTTATTGATTGTAGAGTCACCCGCGAAGGCAAAAACCATAGAGAAATATTTAGGTAAAGACTTCAAAGTCGAGTCTAGCTATGGTCATATCAGAGATCTAGCTAAAGGAAATAAAGGAGTGGATATAGAGAATGATTTCCAACCTTCGTATATAGTATCTCCTGGAAAAGAAAAAGTAGTCAAGAAGCTAGAGACGGCAGCTAAGAAAGTTAGCGAAGTATGGTTAGCGACGGATGAGGATCGAGAAGGAGAAGCAATCTCATGGCATCTATGTGAGGTACTAGGTCTTGATCCTGCTACTACTAAAAGAATAGTTTTTAGGGAAATTACCAAACCAGCGATTCAAAGTGCCATTCAAAATCCAAAGCTAGTAGATGGTAACCTTGTACATGCACAGCAAGCAAGGAGGATATTAGACAGGTTAGTAGGGTTTGAATTAAGTGGGATCTTATGGAGAAAGGTTAAAAACAAACTTTCAGCAGGTAGGGTACAGTCCGTTACTGTAAAGTTAGTAGTAGAGCGAGAGAGAGAAATCCAAAATTTTGACTCTCAACCATACTTTAAAGTAGTAGCCATATTTAATGTATTGAATAAGAATGGTAAGCAAGTGGAGTTGATTGCAGATCTAAGTGATCGACTATCAACTGTAGAAGAGGCAGAAGCATTTTTAGAAAAATGTAAAGGAGCGGCTTATAATATTGAGGATATAAAAGTAAAACCTACTAAAAGAAATCCTTCTCCACCATTCACAACATCGACACTGCAGCAAGAGGCAAGTAGGAAGTTAGGGTTTGCTGTAAGACGGACGATGAGTGTTGCGCAGAAGCTTTATGAGCAAGGATTTATCTCTTATATGAGAACAGACTCTATCTCCCTGAGCCAAACTGCGATGGATGGGATAGCTAATCAAATCAAAACAGATTTTGGAGATAATTATCTGAGAACAAAACAATACAAGTCTAAAAAGGCAGACGCGCAAGAAGCTCACGAGGCCATCAGACCAACATACTTTGATCGTAGAAATGTAAGTGGGGATAAAGATGAACAACGTCTTTATGAATTAATCTGGAAAAGAACAGTAGCATCTCAGATGTCTCCAGCAGAATTAGAGAATACAACCGTAAAGATTGGAGTATCCACTCAGCCTGATGCAAACTTCGTAGCAAAGGGACAGGTGTTGATCTTTGACGGATTTCTTAAGCTTTATATGGAAGCGAAAGATGAGGATGAAGATGATGATGCAAAAGGAATATTACCACCGTTAAATGTTGGCCAAAAACTAGATCTAAAGATTATAACTTCTACAGAGCGATTTACTAGAGCTCCAGCAAGATTTACAGAAGCAAGTCTTGTAAAGAAATTAGAAGAACTAGGAATAGGAAGACCGTCTACCTACGCTCCAACCATCTCTAAAATAATGGAGAAAGAGAGAGGATACGTAACTAAGGAAAGCAGAGATGGAGTAGAAAGAAAATACAGAGTCCTCAAACTTGAAAATGAACAAGTATCTCAAAAAGAGGAATCAGAGATGACTGGTGCGACAAGCAACAGACTCTATCCAAGTGATTTAGGGATGGTCGTTACTGACTTCCTTGATAAGCATTTTGATAATGTGATGAACTATGGTTTTACAGCAGATATTGAGAAGCAGTTTGATACTATAGCAGATGGTACGACATCTTGGAAGGATATGTTGAATGGGTTTTACCATCCGTTTCATAAAGATGTGGAAGAGACATTAGAAAATGCTGAGCGAGCTAAAGGAACAAGAATATTAGGAACTGATCCTGCGTCTGGGCATACTGTTCTTGCTCAAGTCAGTAGATATGGGCCAGTTTTGCAAATAGGAACTTTAGAAGAGGTAGGAGAAGAAGGTAAACCAAGATTTGCTCCGCTGAAAATAGGACAGTCAATCGAGACTATCAGCTATGAGGAAGCGATGGAGCAGTTTAAATTGCCAAAAGATATCGGTACTTATTTAGATATACCTATGATCATCAGCAATGGAAGATTTGGACCTTACATCAAGTACGGAGAAAAATTTGTCTCTATTCCAAAAGATGAAGATCCACTTGAAGTTACCGAAGAACAAGCAGTAGAGCTAGTAAAAGCTAAGATTGAAGAAGACAGGCCTGTCCTTGTATATGAAGGCCTAGATGTCACGCAGGGTAAAGGAAGATTCGGACCTTTCCTTAAGTGGAATAATTTCTTCATTAATATCCCGCGAAGATTTGATCCTGATAATCTCACAAAGACTGAGATGGAAGAATTAATCGCTGCGAAGAAGGAGAAAGAAGCAAACAGGTATATCCACAGATGGCCAGAGAATGATCTAGCTGTAGAAAACGGTAGATGGGGTCCATTCATAAGATGGAAGAAAAAATCTATCAAACTACCTAAGATCGATGATAAGAGACAGACGCAAGAGGATGTTCAAGATATGACTATGGAGCAAGCAATGGCGCTTGTAGAAGAGGAGTACCCGACAGCATTTGAAAAGAAAAAGAAAGCTGCTGCTAAAAAGAAAGCTGCTGAAGAGAAAAAAGCTGCAAAGGCAGCTAAGAAAAAAGCAACTCCAAAGAAAACTACTACCACAAAGAAAAAGGCAGCAGCAAAGAAAGCAGAATAGGAAGACATAAATTTTTCTTAAGAACTTGACAGATATTGCTATTCGTTATTAATTTCGATAGTTTACGGATCAAGTCATGAAAATATCTCATTTACTCATTGGTGTTATATGTTTAGTCATAGGTGCTTTTCTCGGAGTTTCATTTATGCCTGGAACAGCAGCTGAAGAACCTATGCAAATTCAAGGGGCTGATTACAATGACAGTTCAACAAAAGCTAATACATCATCTACAGGTAGACCAATAGCTCCTCAAACTGTAGTCACTAGCCAGGAGCAAGCAACTATATCATTATTCGAGTCTACTTCTCCATCAGTTGTATACATTACAACTAGTAACAACGGAAGGTCTAATTATTGGTCCAAGAATGTAAATGAAATCCCTCAGGGTTCTGGGTCAGGATTTATATGGGATGAGGAAGGGCACATTGTTACTAATTACCATGTGATAGAGGGTGCTGATAATTTTACGGTTACTTTATCAGATCAGACATCATACAAAGCATCATTTGTGGGTGCTGAGCCCAATAAAGATTTAGCTGTTATTAAAATTGATGCTCCAGTAGAAATGCTAAAACCAGTATTGGTTGGTAGCTATTCAGATCTCAAAGTCGGACAATCAGTATTTGCTATCGGGAATCCTTTTGGGTTAGATTATTCTCTTACGACTGGTGTGATTAGTGCATTAGGCAGAGAAATCGAATCACAACGTGGTACTACTATTAAAGATGTTATACAGACAGATGCAGCCATTAATCCTGGAAATTCTGGAGGTCCGTTGCTTGATTCTTCTAGCCGTCTTATTGGTGTTAACACTATGATATATAGCCCATCAGGAGCAAGTGCAGGTATAGGTTTTGCGATTCCAGTCGATGTTGTAAATTGGATTGTGCCTGACATTATCCAGTTTGGTCAAGTCAAGAAACCTGTATTAGGTATAGAGATTGATCGTCAACAAAGACTTGCAAGATATGGAATAGAAGGTGTCATGGTGAAGGATGTGTATGAGGGAAGTGGCGCTGATAAAGCAGGTTTAAGACCTACATTCATGACTCGTGATGGCAGAGTGCAGCTAGGAGACATTATTACTAGAATTAATGATGATAAGATAGCCGATTATGGTGATCTCGCTCAAGCTTTAGAAAAATATTCACCTGATGATGTAGTCAAAGTTTCATTCATTAGAGACGGAGATGATGAGAGCGTCGA
>CALFUQ010000341.1 GCA_937929885.1 uncultured Saprospiraceae bacterium | reverse complement strand
TGACCATCTTCACCGTAATACAATTCGCCTAGATATCTAAGATTACGAGCCATGATGGAATTAGATCCTGGAATTACATTATCACCTATCTCAAGCTTACGTGCAACAAGAGGAGGGTCAATATCCGACGTGTAGTTAAACATAGAGTTCTCCTTGTTGTAGAAATGTTCGACCACATATCGATTTAATTCATCAGCTTGATAGATCCATTGTTCGTCAAAGGTTACTTGATATAATGCTATAAATGCATCAATCGTAAGAGCATAATCATCTAAGAAACCATTGATGCTTGATTTTCCGTTTTTGTAATTTCTATCTAGTCTGTGGTCGCCTTGTTTCATGTTACTGACAATGAAGTTAGCATTGGTCAGCGCTTTTTTTAAGTAGTCTGGATTTTGTAGCGCGCTGTAAGCATCTATATAACCTTTGAGCATGATGGCATTCCAAGAGGTTAGTATCTTGTCGTCTAATCCTGGTCGCTCTCTTGTGTTTCTGACTGACATCAGGGAAGCTTTACCTTCATTGATTATTGATTGGAGTTCTGCTATTGATAATTCTCTTTCTTTTGCTACTTCCTGATCAGTTTGTTTTCGAAGTAAGATGTTATTGTCATGTTCCCAGTTACCACCGCTCGTCACGTTGTAGTAATTACAAAATACATCAGCCTTTTCTTTGTTTGGTATAGCTTCATCAATCTCGCTTCTTTTCCAAACATAAAATTTGCCTTCTTCTCCTTCGCTATCCGCATCTAGAGAGGAGTAGAATCCACCTTCATCTGAAGTCATCTCTCGTTCTACCCAGGTTAATGTCTCTTCGATGATTCTCTTATACTCTGGATCTTTGGTGAGTTTATATGCTTGGGCATATAAACTCACCAGTTGCCCATTATCATACATCATCTTCTCGAAGTGTGGTGCTTTCCATATCTCATCAGTAGAGTAGCGAGCAAACCCACCTCCTAGCTGATCATAGATACCGCCGTACATCATCTTGTCCAATGTAACTTTGACTGCATCAAATGCATCTTGATCCCCAGTAAGGTGATGATACTTCAGTAAAAATTCATAATTATTAGGCATGGGAAATTTTGGAGCACCTTTACGACCGCCCTCTTTTAAGTCAATCTGCTTGACCATTCTCTTGCCGATCTTATTTAAGTCTTCTTTAGTGAATTCTTCTTCAGCTTCTATCAGATTAATCTCGTCTTGGCTTTGGATACCAGCAGTAAGTTTTTCCGCTTGCTCTTCTAGAGATGCGTAATCATTCTCTTTCAAGTTTTTAAACTGCTCCAGGATGCTCAACCATTGATCTTTGGGAAAGTAAGTACCAGCCCATACAGGCTTCCCGTTAGGAAGAGCAAAAGCATTTAGCGGCCACCCACTTCTACCTGTGACCAAGCGACAAGCGGTCATATATACATCATCTATATCAGGTCGCTCTTCTTTATCTACCTTAATTGGTACAAAATGCTCATTCATAATCTCAGCTACCAAACTATCCTCAAATGATTCATGCTCCATCACATGACACCAATGGCATGCAGCATATCCAATAGATACAATCAGTAATTTATTTTCTTTCTCAGCTTTCTCCAATGCCTCAGGGCCCCATGGATGCCAGTCAACAGGATTATGAGCATGTTGGAGTAGGTAAGGACTGCTTTCGTCGATTAAAGCATTAGTATGTTCATGCTCAGAATGAGAATTAGTAGACTGTGAATTTGTTTTACACATCTGACACAAGATTAGAATTGCTAATAACAAAAGAGTTTTAGGAAGGGCATCTTGCAATAGTCTCATGCAACAAAAGTCGGGTTTTCTCCTTGAGGTTAATAGTACTTTAACCGATTTGTGCATTTGCAATGCTCAAATCGCCTTTCGGGAAGACGAATACATCGAAGATCAATGTTTTGTCTTGGTTAATTCAGACATATGGTTAATAACCAATTAGCATATTTTTAAAACCTTATATGATTCAAAATCATTAGGTTGTTTTGCATTTGATTATCAATTGCATAATCTGAGTTAATCAATCTTTAAGATGAAATTAAACCATATTATGCTTGGTAATTCCTACATTGAGTGAAACGATAATATGTTTAATCAGGACCTTAATACATTTTCTTGGAGAACTTTGAATGGTGACAGAATTAAATTGCCTGTCAAAGAGGCCGTGAAGAATGCAATTATCAGGGAGCATAATGATGGCCACAAACTAAAAGTATGCATAGGATCCGACTCTCAAGTTAAGGGAGCTGTAACCGAATTCGCTAGTGTCATAGTTTTCCTAAGAGAAAAAAAAGGTGGCTTTATGTTCATCAGCAATGCTAAGTCTACCCAAAAGATGACCATTAAAGAGCGAATGATCTTAGAAGTAGCTAAGTCCGTAGAAGTAGCCTATGGAATCTGTGACCTTTTAGATGAGTACGGTGTAGAATTAGAAGTGCATGCAGACATTAACACTGATCCTAATTTTCAATCCAATGTAGCCCTAAAAGAAGCGATGGGATACATTTTAAGTATGGGGTTTGTTTTTAAAGCGAAGCCAGATGCTTTTGCCAGCTCATGCTGTGCAGATAAGATAGTTTCATAGTTCTGTGAGCAACTAGCAGCAAGCAGATTGAATTAACGAGCACTCTACAACTAGCGACCATAGTTAGAAAGAGCTTTCTTTTCTTTTTAAAGAAAAGAGATATCACGAAGTAACTGAGAGGAGTTTAAATACAATAAGTAAGAGGTAAGTCTCAAAATAAAAGCAATCTTTCCTTCCCTTGGAATAGAGTTATTAAGAACTCTACAACAATCCTAAACAATCCCTTTTAACACATCGTTAGTATAATAATTGCTTGTTTTGATAGGCATTATAGCTATTTTCACGCCACAACATTTGTTATAATTAAATCCAACACATGAGAAATCTAATTGCCCTAGTGGGG
>CALFUQ010000340.1 GCA_937929885.1 uncultured Saprospiraceae bacterium | reverse complement strand
CCGCTCAACAGCCCACCCTTTCTTAGACTTACTATACCGCAATCGATCATGCAATCGACTCCGTCGTCCTTGCCAAAACTCGATAGCTGTGGGCTTAACTATATACCCGCCCCAGTATGGAGGTTTAGGCATGGCATCTTGATCACCATATTCTTCAATCAAGTGCTCCATTTTTTTCTCTAATTTCTCACGGTTTTTTATAACCTTACTTTGCTGAGATACCCATGCACCCATTTGCGATTTTATGGGTCTAGTCTGAGCATATTTTAGAGAGTCAGCTTCACTTATTTTTTTGATGACCCCTTGTATTCTCACCTGCCGTTGTAATTCTTTCCAAAGAAAAACTAGAGAAACATTTTTATTTTTCTTGATGTCTTGAGCTTTCTGACTTTTGTAGTTGGTGTAAAACACGAATCCTTTTTTGCGGAGTTCTTTAAGCAAGACTATCCTAGCAGATGGAATACCATTTGCATTTACTGTCGCGAGGGTCATAGCATTAGGTTCCAGTATCTCAGCTTCAATAGCGTTCTCCCACCAAAGCTCAAATTGCTTCATAGGGTTCTTATCCAAATCAGAAACCTCTAATATGCTTTGGCTATAATCTTGCCTTAGATCTTGTATGGATTTATTGTTTTTCAAGCAATTGCCGTTTTACTTTCCCTTGGAAATAATTTATGAGATAACCACTTCTTAGCTCTATATGCAAGCCAGTACATTACAGGTACAATAATCAAGGTAAGAAAAGTAGCGAAGACTAAACCATAAATTATCGTCCAAGCCATAGGGCCCCACATTGCAGTATTATCACCACCCATAAAAAACTGTGCATCGAGTTCACTGATTAGAGTGAAGAAGTTAAAATTGATACCTAGTGCCAATGGAACTAACCCTAATATTGTTGTAATCGCTGTCAGAAGAACTGGTCTAAGACGTGTAGCTCCTCCTTGGATAATAGCTTCTTTTACATCAGCATTATCCATATTTGTCATTTTATCTATGCCGAGCGATTCGCGCCGATTTTGGACTAGCAAGTTGATGTAATCTATTAATACAATAGCATTATTAACAACAATACCTGCAAGTGCAATGATACCTATCCCCGTGAAGATGATAGATATAGTTTCACCAGTAAGAGAAAATCCAATGAACACCCCGATCGTGCTAAACAACACAGACAACAAAATAATAAAGGGCGAAATAATAGAATTAAACTGAGCCACTACGATTATGAAAATGGAGAAAAGCGCCACTAAAAAAGCTGAACTAAGAAATGCCATTTCCTCCGCTTGTTCCTCTGCCTCGCCAGTAAACGTAAGACTGTAGCCCTCAGGTAAATCATAATCTTCCATCAGTGCTTTTACCTGCGCGACAACTTCATTTGCATTGTACTCAGGTAAAGTGTTAGAATAAACTGTAATCACACGATCTTGATCCAATCTACCGATCGAACTATAAGTTGATTTGAAATCAAAATCAGCCACAGTATTGATTGGTATCTGAACGATCATTCCTTGACGTGCCTGATCTCTGAAAGTAATTTTTTGATTCATTAATGCATCAATACTATTTTTAGACTGAGCATTTGATCTAAGCATAATCGGATAGTCATCGTCACCATCTTTAAACTTAGAAATTTCTTTTCCATAAATGGATGTTCTTAAGGTACTAGCGATCTGTGCCGTTGATAAGCCATACCTTCTGGCAACTTCACGATCTACATTTACGATCAATTCTGGTTTGCCGATATTTATATTTGCTTTTAATTCTTCGACACCATCTATGCCTTCATTATTAATAAATGCTATGATCTTTTGCGAATGAGATGCGAGTGTATCCATGTCATCGCCTTGGATCTCGATGTTGATAGGAGGGCCAGTAGGTGGCCCCATATTAGCATTATCTACTACCACTTTTACACCTGGGACTCCAGATAATGTTTTTCTTAAGTCATCTACCGCATCTACAGATGATAGTTCCCCTCTGTCCTTAGCTGGAATAAAAGAGATAGTAAGTCTCGCCCGATGAGGTGTAAATCCTGGTTCTGGTGGGCTATTCGGGTCAGAAGTTTCTTTTCCGATTTGCGTCAAGACGGATTCTATTATTGGTTCGTATTTTTCTAATCCTTCCTTGATCTTAGCTTCAAAATCCAATAATAAATCATTGGTTGCTTCTATATCTGATCCTATCGGTAGTTCTATAAATGCATTACAATAAACAGGATCTGACGCAGGGAAAAACTCTACTGGTGGACTCTTTACTATTAGCAATAAAATAGAGCCAAAAAGTAAAACAAAGGAACCAAAAAAGAATATCAACGGAACAAAACTTTTCAATGCAAATTTTATAAATCTGTTATAAGCATTTTCTAGTACTGGCAATCCTTTATTTTGAAAAGAGAAGGACATTGGTCTTAAGACAAAAAAGTTCAGTAGCGATATTAGAGCTACAATTACTAATAAGTTTCTCAACCACATGATGCCTATAAAATGTGCAGCAACACCAGTTAACACTAAGAATAATGAACCTAATAGAACATTTCTTCTTTTCCTGACATATCCTGAGCGCTCATCTGCTAAAGCATCCACCTTCATAAATCTAGAGGTAAAAACAGGATTGATAACCAATGCCACAAATAACGAAGAACCTAGCACTACTATAAGTGTGACTGGCATGTATTTAAAAAACTCCCCCATGATTCCAGGCCAAAAATACAGCGGTAAAAATGCTGCAAGTGTAGTTGCGGTAGATGCAATAATTGGCATCGCGACCTCACTTGCTCCGTATTTGGCTGCATCTGTTCCATTGTAACCATTCTGCATGTATCGATAGATATTCTCTACCGTGACAATTGCGTTGTCCACGAGCATGCCTAGGGCAAGGATGAGGGAAAATAAACTTACAATATTCAGTGTCGTGTCTGATAGGTGCAACCACATGATACCCATGAGCATCGAAAGTGGTATAGCAAGACCTACGAAAGTTGCATTACGCAATCCTAAAAAAAACAATAGCACCAATACCACTAAGATGACTCCCGAGATAATACTATTTTGGAGGTTAGAGACTTCATTTCTAGTATAAATCGATTGGTCATTAAATAAACTTACCTTCAGATTCTCAGGAAATTTTGTTGTGGTTTCATCTAGTTTAGCAAAGATGTTGTCTGCTGCTGACAATAGATTTTGGCCTTGCCTTTTTGACACTTCTAAAGATATTACAGGGAAGCCATCAGCTCTCGCATAAGAATTTCTCTCCTCGAAACCATAGGATACTTTAGCAATATCTCTTAAGTAGATTGGTCTTTCTTTCTCGGATATTATTACAAGATTCTCGAGGTCTTTTACTTCTTCAAATTCTCCTACCACCCTTACTGATCTTCTAAAATCATTTGCTGTTATCTCTCCTCCAGACATAGAGATGTTTTCACTTGCTATAGCGTTTTCTATGTCTCTAAAAGAAAGCCGCAGGGACTGCATCTTAATGAGATCGACATCTATTTTCACTTCTCTTTCGAGCGCACCTTTCATTACTACTTTAGAGACCTCTTTTACATCTTCTATTTCATCTTGCAGGTCCTCTGCATAATTTCTTAACTGATCCATGGTAAATGGCCCAGACATGTTGACGGTCAATATTGGGAAATCAGCAAATGCAATTTCTTGAATTATAGGTTCTTGGTCGAGATCATTTGGCAGTTCACTTTTCGCGCGGTCGACTGCGTCTTTTACTTTTACAAGTGCCTCATCTATAGTTAGGTCTGATCCAAACTCAGCTATTATTACTGAGAAATCTTGTAGAGAATTTGACCTGATTTCCTTAAGTCCATTTATGGTCGATAACTCATCTTCTATAGGTTTAGTGATAAGGTTTTCTATATCAGGTGCTGAGTTTCCAAAATATGGTGTGTTGATGAAAATGTTAGGCAAATAAGCATCAGGATACTGAGCTTTAGGAATGGCCAAGTACGACCTAACTCCAAATAACATAATCATAAATGCTAACAAGAATATACTCGTTGCATTATCTACTGCAAAGTTGGTTAACTTAAACTCTCTTAGTTTATCAATAATTTTTATTGGCTCACTCATTATACACCCTCTTTAGTATTAGTAATGGTGATCAGTTCCTTATCGATAAGATTTCTTGCTCCATCTATAATCAAGGTCTCATTCCCTTTTAGCCCTTCTAAGATGATGATCTCTCCATCATAACTCTCTCCAGGAGTTACATATTTCTTTACTGCCATCTGACCATCTATACCCGTCTCACTTACATAGACAAATTTTCTGCCACCGATCTCATCTTGCACAAGCGATAACGGTACGACTATGGCTTCTTCTTCTGTATAATCATTGATCATCATCTCGACCAATAGGTTTGGCTTGAGGATTCCAGATTTATTATTGATAGCTACTTCTGTTTTAAAAGTTCTATTTGCAGAATCTATACTACGACCTAAAAGGCTTACTCTTCCAGTTATTTTTTCATCTAAAGCGGGGATCATTAATTCTACCTTATCACCTTTTTTGATCTTTCCTAGATATCGCTCTGGGAGATCTGCAACTGCTTTGAGTTTGCTAGAGTTAAGGATCTGAAGGATAGGCATGCCAGGTGCAGCGATTTCTCCCTTCTGCATAAACTCCATATCGATATAACCGCTCATAGGAGCATATACATTTGCACGTGAGGATTGATAGCTTATTGATTCCAGACTTTTTTCAATGCGCTCTTTGTTATTTTTTGCTTGTAGATATTGCATCTCTGACCCTATGTTTTGATCCCATAATCTCTTCTGCTTTTCATACGCAGTCTTAGCGAGCTCCAGTGATTTTTCTAACTCTGCGCTTTGCTTGTCAAACGATTCTAGATCCACTTTAGCTAAAAGTTTACCTCTCTTTACATAATCTCCTTCTTTAGCATAAATGTTAACTAGCCTTCCTCCCATATCGCTTGATACTTTGACTATATTTTCAGCAACGATACTACCTTGCGCATTGAGGAATCTTTGGAAATCTTTTTTCTCTATTTCTTGCGTACTCACAAGTCTTCTCTTCTTTTCCTTTGGAGGCTTAAGGTCTTCTATTTCCTTTTGTAATTTTTTAATGTCAGTATTCAGTGTCCTGACTTCTGTTTTTTTCTCTGATAGCAGAGCTTCTTTTCCTTCTAGATCTTCTGGCCAAGAAGCATTAGGTTGGCACCCAGCTAAGAGGATCATTACTAGACAAGTTGTTATTATATATTTCATCATTAGGGTTTAATCATTTTATATTTCCAAAGGCTATATCAAGGTTAGCTTTCGCCAAAACCAATTCATACATAGCATTAATCAGGTTTGATTGAGCATCATATAGTGAAGACTCAGCTTGATTGATCTCTACACTTGATCCTATACCTTCGCGAAATTTTATATTTGCTTTTTCAAATATGCTTTCACTTAGAGCGAGTGTTCTCTCTCGGTTTTCTAAAGTCCTCTTGGCGTTTATTAATTGTGTTTTGGCGTTTCTTACTTCCAAGTTCATGCCTCGCTCAAATTCTTCCAAGTCAAGCTTTCTTTTTTCTTGTCGAATAATAGAGCGCTGTTTCTTAGATTTCCTTTCCCTACCATCGAAGATGTCATAGTTAAGACCCAATCCTAGAAATGCAGTAGGTATAACTCCAGTCTCTTCGTTGTTAAATAAACCATCTCGCTGTAGTGCTCCTGATATTCCTGCATTCGCTCTAAGCGAAGGTAGGTTTTGAGATAGATTATCTATGTCCATTTGGTCTAGAGCAATCGCTTGCGTCATTACGGCGTATTCTGGTCTGTTAGTGATATCTACTTCTTCAGTGAGTATGCCATCATCTACAGAAATCAAGTTCATTAAATCTTCTATGTTTTCTGTTAGAATCAATTCCTCTTCATATGGAAAGTTCATGTTGTACTTAAGCACATTATAACTCAGTGAAATAAGTTCTTCAATATTTTCTTTTTCTATAGAGAGATTATCAAGAGATAATTGCAATCGGTCTACATCTAGTTGTTCTGCAAAACCTGTTTCATAAATAACTTTTGTATCTGCTAATGATTTATTGAGTACTTGGATATTCTTATCTAAGAATCCTATGTTCCTCTCTGCTATTAGCACTGCTAAGTATGATTTAGTAACCATAGACGCAATCTCCCTGTCGGTAAGTAAGATCTGAGCTCTAGATATATCGATAGATAACTTGGATGCCTTAAGACCATTGAGGTAAGACTTATCAAATAAAAGAGCAGAGAAATTTAAACCTGCGTTAAGAGATTGCTTACGTTGAAAAGCTAATTTAAATTGATCAGGTGGCCCTAATTCTCTTTGGTCGATAACCGATTCTTGAAACAGAACACCATAGATAGCAGGTGTTATAAAATCATCAACTGGATTTGCTGGTATCAAGGGAAAATATGAGTAACCTGCGTCTAAGGATAGCTTTGGCAAGCCTATAGACTTATACTCATTGACAATCTGCTCAGCGTCCATGACATCTAGTTGAGCTTTCTTTTTGGTATTGCTGTATTCTTTGGCAAAGTTGATCGCATCTTCTAGGTTAAACTCCATTTGTCCATGGAGAGAAAATGAGCTGAGTAGTAATACAATGTATAGTATAAAATTCTGCATAGTTGGCAGGTTATATTTTTTTAATACTGTTCAGTTTTTTAAATCCTTCTAGAGAGGCTATTCCATAAAAATGATAAGCGATAAACTCTCTTATCAGTGATTCCATTTTGAATTTTTTTAACGGGAATAATTGTTCATCAGAAATCTGCAACGCTTGTGTTAAATATAATTTTGAAATTATCTCTGGGTTAACGTTTTTGCGATATACTCCTTCCTTAATTCCTTTCTTGATATTGGTTAGGATAATCTTGTCAATGGTCTGCATGTGGAGTTGCTCTATCTTTCTCCATGCTGTAGGGTAGTATTTCTTAAGATCATAAGTGACGCCAGGTTTTAGATTCTTAAGTAAGTCGATGATATATCGAGCAAAAACCAACATCTCTTGGATAGCATCAGAATTTTTAGAAACAATTTCTTCCATCTCTTGGTTCTGAATGTCAATATGATTTTCAATAACTTTCATCACAAGATCCTCCTTGTTATCTACCACTTGATACAGGGTCTTTTTTGATATCCCGAGTTTGCTAGACAAGTCATCCATGCTTACACTTTTGATGCCGTACTGCATGAAGAAATCTCGAGCAGTCGTTAGTAAGTTTTCTGTTTGGGTCATATTATTTCAAAATTACCTCATATAAACGTTGGAAACTTTAATTGGTTGTATAGTTTCCTTAGTTTTTAGACTAATGACACCTTTCAGTCTACATTTGATCGATAATCTTATAATTGAGCTATAACGATTATATAAATTTCAAAAATCAATCGAAGATTGAAAAGTACTTTTCTCCCAACAGTTGGTTTTTCTTGTTGAAATGTATCAATTGGCAATTGAACAGATATTTCTGTAAGAAATAGATTAGAATTAACGAGTATGATTGCTTTATCTTGCTATTCTTAAAAGTTGAAATTTGAAAGAACTTAAGATTCTTGGATTGATGTCTGGTAGCTCTTGTGATGGAGTAGATGCTGCGATTTGTAAATTTTGGAGTAATGAAGAAAAGATCAATTATGAACTAATTGAGAAATCATCTTTCGTCTTCCCTGATGCCCTCAAAGAGAGTTTAATACAAGCTGCAGAATTGCCTCATCACGAATTGAAAGAATTAGAAACTCGATTTTCAAAATTTCTAGCACATAGTATCAATTCATTTGTCGAAGAGTCTAAATCTACCAACTCTTTGGACTATATAGCTTCTCATGGGCATACGGTTATCCATGATCCTAATGCAGGTTACACCGTACAGATAGGGGCGGGAAGTATGATTGCAGCAAGCACAGGGCTATCTACAATCTGTGATTTTAGATCTCTCGATATGGCTTATGGTGGACAAGGAGCACCACTAGCACCTATAGCAGATAGGTACTTATTTCCAGGTCATGCTTTTTATCTCAATCTAGGAGGTATAGTAAATATCAGTGCGAACATAAACTCTAAAATTATCGGGTTTGATGTTGCTCCATGTAATCAAATGCTCAATGCGTTAAGTAAACTAAAGGGATTAGAGTTTGATAGAGGCGGAGAACTTGCTTCCTCAGGTGTTGTAAATAATGAATTATTAACACAACTATTAGCAAATGAATTCTTGATATCACCATATCCAAAGTCACTGGATAATAGTTGGGTAACTGATCACTATACTAATCCACTTATAGATTTTGATGGTGCCATTAAAAACAAACTTCGGACAACGGTAGAATTTATAGCACTAGCGATTAAAAATGAGATGCTAAGAATAGCAAATACTGAAAAGTCAGGCCTTGAAGGTCAGACTGTTTTTTGTACTGGTGGAGGGGCATTTAATAATTTTATGATGGAGAGAATAACTTTTCATTGTAATTACATAGGAGTAGAAGTCGTAGTGCCAGATCCAGATATTATAGAATATAAAGAAGCTATGCTAATGGCTCTTATGGGTTATTTAAGAATAGAAGAGAAACCTAATTGTATTGCAAGTGTTACAGGTGCAAGCAAAGATTGCTCAGCAGGAGTAATTTATTATCCATGAATAAACAATCGAAGATTCTAATTACTGGAGGGACAGGATTAATAGGTTCTCATCTATTAAGAAAATTAGTGTCTTCTGGTTTCGAAAACTTACATGCAACTCATCTACCTAGAGATCCTTTTCATTTAGTACAAGACATTCACTCTAAAATTAATTGGCACGAAGCAGACATCACAGATAGCGTTGCTCTTCACGATATTTTCTTAGAAGTAAAAACTGTAATCCATTGTGCTGGTATGATTTCATTTTGGCCCAAGGAGTTTAAAAAGATGATGAGAGTAAATGTGGATGGCACTGCTACAATAGTTAATCTATGTTTAGAATTTAAGGTGGATAGACTTATTCATCTTAGTTCTATCGAAGCATTAGGCAAGGAGGAAGATGATTCTATAATTTCTGAGACAACGGAATGGAAGGAGGATATAGATCATACTAAGTATGCTGTTTCAAAATATCTCGGTGAGTTAGAAGCATGGAGGGGACTTGCAGAAGGACTTGATGTTATTATTTATAACCCTGCTCTAGTTTTGGGGGCAGGTTATTGGGATTCGGGGCCAATGAAACTTTTTAAGGATGTTTTTAACGGCTTAAAATATTATCCTCGTGGTGGCATGGCAATGGTAGATGTAAGAGTTTTAATTAAGACCATTATTGATAATCTCGATAATGATAAAATGTATGGGAATAGGTTTATTGTAGGAAGCTATAATGTAAAGTTTAAAACTTTACTTGATCAAATTGCTAGTCATTTAAAAGTTGACAAACCAAGCAAAGCTTTAACTGGACTGACGGCTACTTTAGCTATACGATTAGAGCAGTTAAGATCAGTATTCACCAATTCTAAACCTTTGATCAATAATGAAACTTATCTTGTAACAGATCAAGCACTTAATTACTCCTTTGATAAGATCAATTCATTTTACAAACTAGATTCAAAATCTTTTGATACAACCCTTGAAGATATTACCTCCTCATTTTTAGAAGCTCAAAAAGCTAAAAAGGAATATAGTACACTGCCCGTTTAGTAGATTTATACTTCTCTCACTCATTCACTTTAAGAAAAATACTAATATAAAAAACACAGACAATCATGTGTTTATGTAGTATTATTTTATTCTTCAATTCAGACCAATAAACCCAATAATATTTTGTTTATCTAGCCTTTCGCTTTTCATATATTTTTCTTTAACTTAATAACGAGAGATATTATTTATCTCTCAGAAGCGAATGAAACTGCTTCGTCATCCTAACAATTATTATCTAACCTTTAAACAGTAATAGCATGAGTGTATCATCTAAGAACTTGAGGAACATTGTTCTTCTCGGGCACTCTGGCTGCGGTAAAACCAGCTTTTCTGAGTGTATGCTTTATGAGGCGAAAGGGATTTCCAGGATAGGGAAAATAGACACAAACACCACAGTATCTGACTTTACTAATATCGAGCAAGAGCGAGGAAATTCGATATTCAGTACCGTCATGCACGCTAAGTGGAAAGATTCCAAAATAAATATTCTTGATACGCCAGGCTCGGATGATTTTGTAGGAGAAGTGATATCATCTATGAAAGTTGCTGATACCGCTTTGATGATTTTAAATGCAGCTAATGGAGTAGAGGTAGGTACAGAAATAATATGGGAATATGTCGATAAGTTTAACACACCAACCATATTCGTGGTCAATCAAATGGATCACGATAAAGCTGATTTTGATACCACTTTAGAACAAGCCAAAAGTCGATTTGGTAGTAAGGTTATTGCAGTCCAGTATCCGCTTACATCAGGTATAGGATTTAATGCAATAATCGATGCGCTGAGAATGATCGTCTATAAATTTCCAGATGGAGGTGGCAAGCCCATCAAACAAGCTATCCCAGTATCCGAAATGAAGAAGGCACAAGAGATGCACAATGCATTAGTAGAAGCCGCTGCAGAAAATGATGAATCTCTTATGGAGAAGTTTTTTGAAGAAGGGACACTAAATGAAAAAGATCTCGCTGCTGGATTAACAATCGCATTAGCGAAACAACAAATATTTCCAGTTTTTATCTCTTCTGCAGAAAGGAATATGGGCAGTGGCAGGATAATGGGTTTTCTAAATGATATAGCACCTGCACCAACAGATCGTTTAGATGCCGAGTTACAAGATGGTAGTACTTTAAAATGTGATTCGTCAGATGATACTTCTGTCTTTGTATTTAAAACAATGTCTGAGCCACAGGTAGGTATGGTATCTTATTTTAAGGTCTACTCAGGTAGAATGAAAGTAGGTGACGAACTAGTGAATACTGATAATCGAACTACTGAGAAAATAAATCAGATATTTTTATCTAATGGTAAACAACGCACAAACGTAAACGAACTGCATGCAGGAGATATAGGAGTGACAGTAAAGCTTAAAAATACGCACACGAATAATACACTCAATACTAAAGGCGTAGATCGTAAGATTAAAGAAATAGATTTCCCTACCTCAAGGATTAGAGCAGCGGTCGATCCACCGAGTAAAGGAGATATGGAAAAACTTATGAAGGCCTTACATCAAATAGAAGAAGAAGATCCTACATTAGTTATCGAACAGTCTGCTTCGCTTAAGCAAACCATCTTACACGGTCAGGGGCAATTGCATCTTGAGTTAGTCAAATATAGAATTGAAAAGGTAAATGGAATTACGATGAATTTCATTAGGCCAAGAATTCCATACCGAGAAACCATTACTAGGATGGCTAATGATTCTTACAGACATAAAAAGCAATCAGGAGGATCTGGTCAGTTTGCTGAGATACATATGCGTATCGAACCATACTTTGAAGATATGCCAGACCCACAAGGACTTAATGTACGTAAGAAGATGATCGAAGATTTAGAATGGGGAGGTAAACTAGCCTTCTTATGGTGCATAGTTGGAGGGTCTATAGATGCTAAGTATATCAATGCAATAAAGAAAGGTATCATGCAGAAAATGGAAGAAGGACCGTTGACTGGTTCTAATTGTCAAGATATTAGAGTGTGTATTTATGATGGTAAGATGCATGCAGTAGATTCTAATGACATGGCATTTATGATAGCTTCGCAGCAGGCATTTAAAACTGCTTTCCAAGCATCACGCCCTCAGATATTAGAGCCTATTTATGATGTTGAGATATTGTGTTCTGATACAGTTATGGGCGACGTAATGGGAGATCTACAGACTAGACGAGCAATGATCCAAGGAATGGAGACTGAAGGACACTATCAAAAGATCAAAGCTAAAGTACCACTTGCAGAGATGTATCAGTATAGTACTTCCCTCAGGTCGCTAACCCAAGGTAAAGCTAAGTTCTCGCGAAAACTTGCTGATTACATGGCAGTAACGCCCGATATTCAGAATAAGCTCATCGAGCATTATAATAATGACTTAGTTGAAGCTTAATTTATTTTATTCTAAAAGTTAAGGGATTTAGAATTATTAAAGCACCCAGTGGATTTATTCACTGGGTTTTTTATTGCTTGATAAATTATCGCCTACTTTGGTATCTATTATGATTAACTCTATGAATATTTAATAGTGAGAATAGGATTTGATGCTAAAAGATATTTCGAGAATAAAACAGGCCTAGGGAATTATAGTAGGAATCTGATAAATGCTCTAATTAATGAGTACCCTGAAAATGAATATTTTCTCTATACCCCAGATAAGCCATCAAAGGAACATATTAGTAAATATTTAGATATGTCTAATATTAAAATTAGATATGCTAAAAATTCACAGAAACATTATTGGAGGACAAGAGGAATACTAAAGAATCTAATAGAAGATAAGTTAGATGTATACCATGGATTAAGTAATGAACTACCTTTTGGTATTCATAAAACTAAGATCAATACTGTAGCGACTATTCATGATCTTTTGTTCAAGAAGTTTCATGAGGATTATAGGCTAATTGATCGGATGATTTACGATTGGAAATCTGAGTACGCCTGCAAATCAGCGGATAGGGTTATTGCTATCAGCCAAGCAACTCAAGAATCTATTATAGAACAATACCATATTTCTGAAGAAAATATATTGGTTATTCGGCAGTCCATAGATCCTGTTTTTTTTCTAGAGGTGCATGACGAATTTCAAAACAAGGTTCTAGAAGAGCATGATATTCCGAAGGATTATTTACTATTCGTAGGCAACGGGTCTAGGAGAAAGAATTTGATAACAGTCTTAAAATCACTTAAATATTTGAGTGAAAGGAGGAACTTAGTCTTGGTATTAAATAGACTTAAACTCAGCAAAGAATGCGAAGAGCTGATTCAAAATGAGAATTTAAGCAGTCAAATCAAACGATTAGTAAATATTCCAACAAAGGAATTAGTGGTGATTTATAAGAATGCAAGTTGCTTAATCTACCCTTCATTAGGTGAAGGCTGGGGATTACCAGTAGAGGAAGCCATAGCATGTAATACGAGAGTTATTGTACCAGAATATAAGCCTTTTACAGAGCGACTATCAGAGCTGAAAATTTATCTCAAAGACCCAGGAAACCCATCGAAACTCGCTAAACGAATTGAGTCATTAGGTAACAATAAGTTCAATTTTATCCAATCCAAACGGAAAAATGATACAAAATGCTCAGACATTCATCAGATATATAGAGATTTTCTAACCTTAGAATGTTAAAACATCAAATACATATTAAATAATACTGTAATATGTAAATAGTTGATTATTTTTGTCGCTTAGTCGTTTTGCTAATGTAGGATGACTGACTTTATAGTTTACATATTTAAGCACACCTTCCAATACAATAAGCTAAAACACACATAACTACATCCCAGTAGACAGTAAGTATTTTTTTAAAAGTCTGATTTGATTATCAAGCAGTATAGCACACGCTACGTCTAGCTAATTGATATATCAACCTAGATCTAAATATTATTGAAATGCTTAACTTTTCTCTAGCAGTGAGAATCAGTCTTGTTGTTCTTTTTGCTTCTACTTTATCACTAGATTTTTCAATAGGTCAAGGTTCTTGCGATTGCAATGAGTATTTATACCTGAACGAAACAGCAAATGGTGGTAGAATCCATAAGTTCTTAGTCAATCCAGATGGTTCTTTAGTTGAAATAAATCCAACAGGAGGTTGGTATCCAGGTGACGGAACTAGTGAATTGCCTGTTCCTCATGGTTTTGCAATTGATTTGAATGGGAACTACTATGTTGGAGAAAGTACAGATTCAACTTCAGATATAAGAAGATTAGATTGTGATGGTAGTCTTATGCCAGAATCAGATTTTGTGATCATTGATGAGCCAATATTTAATAGCACCAGTATTGAGAATACTATGTTTGTAACTTCAACATCTGGTTCACAACCTTGGCCTCTTAATGTAAGGGCTTTTGATTTATGTGATGGTAGTTATCTTGGCGATGTTTGCCTTGAGTTAGATGATGGAAGTCTTGCTTCTACGTCTTGGGGTATGTACCAAGATCCTATAACGATGGATATTTATATTTATTCATCTCAGGGCAACGGTTCAGTCTTCGTATTCAATGAAACAAATATTGGTGGAGCATGTATTACACCTATTGCGACGGATCTTAATGCTTCAGGGATAATGTCCAGCACAGGAGAAATTCAGGGAATTACCGTTGATCCTGACGGAAATATCTATTTAGTCAATAATGATGGTTGGGGTACAACTCCTGCACAGATATTAAAGTATGATTCTAGCGGACAATTTATTTGTAGTACTGGATTTGATACTGTCGATGGTGATGGAGGATGGCACGGTGCAATTGGAATTATGTATTCTCCTACATGTGACTGTCTATACAGTTCTAGCTTTACATTTTTTGATGATTGTGTTTCTCAGTTTGATTTAGATTGCAATTATATAGGAGCAGCAGTTGATCCGATTGGAAATGCCTCAAATAATACAGATGCAATATTTGGAAAAGGAATGTCACTAAGAGTTGAATGTTGTCCTATTAGTTCTAACACAACAGACACTATTAATGTTTGCGATGCTGCAATAGGGGAGATGTATTTTTTAGCAGATTACTTGCCATGCGATTCGATTTGTGCTGGACAATGGACTGAGGCAAGTAATACAGCAGGAACATTCGATACTTGTGATAACTCTATTACCTTTCAACAAGCAGGAGAGGCTTGTTATAACTATGACTATGTTCCTACAGGTACTAACTTAAATGAGATTTGTTCTGAGTTTCACATTGAAATTTGTTTTTCTTTCGGTACTACCCCAGCAGCCCCAGTAATCAGTGTAACAAATAATACATGTCCATCGACAACGGATGGATCATTTAATGTGGTTACAGCATGTGGTGCAGGTAGTAGTATTGAGTGGAGTACAGATGGTGGTACCACTTGGAGTACCACTGTACCAGTTTGGGCAAATGGAGTGACTGCAGTAGCAAGATGTGTAGATGATGGAGATGCGACTTGTGTAAGCCCAAGTTCAAATGAAGTAGAAGCTATATTACAAGAATGCTGCACAGATCCAGCAGCCCCAGTAATCAGTGTAACAAATAATACATGTCCGTCAACAACGGATGGATCATTTAATGTATTGACCGCATGTGGAGCAGGTAGTAGCATTGAGTGGAGTACAGATGGTGGTACCACTTGGAGTGCCACGGTACCGACTTGGTCAAATGGCGTAACAGTTATAGCAAGATGTGTGGATACAGGAGATGCAAGTTGCGTGAGTCCTCATTCAAATGAAGTAGTAGCTATATTACAAGAATGCTGCACAGATCCAGCAGCCCCAGTAATCAGTGTAACAAATAATACATGTCCATCGACAACGGATGGATCATTTAATGTGGTTACAGCATGTGGTGCAGGTAGTAGCATTGAGTGGATTACAGATGGTGGTACCACTTGGAGTGCCACGGTACCGACTTGGTCAAATGGAGTGACTGCAGTAGCAAGATGTGTGGATACAGGAGATGCAAGTTGCGTAAGCCCCCATTCAAATGAAGTAACAGCAGTGTTGCAAGTATGTACATATGATTTGGCCTTAACAAAAGTAACAACAAGCGTAGGTCCATATGCGCCAGGCGACATAGTGAGTTTTGATATTTGTGTAGTGAACCAAGGAGAAGTAGCAGCAAGCGGCGTGCAAGTAACAGACTACATACCAGCGGGTATGAGTTTCTCAGCGAGTGCAGATTTCAGTGCAACAGCACCACATGTAGCGACCATAGCAAGTATAGCAGTAGGTGGTACAGAGTGTGTAAGCATAGACTTACAAATCGATGCAAGCTTCACAGGAACCAGCTTAATCAATGATGCTGAGATAACAGTAGATGACGGAGATGATGTAGATAGTACTCCAGCAGATGATGGTACTCCAGATGATACTGCGAATAATAACGATACAGCAGACACAGCAGGAGGAGATGATCAAGATCCAGAATTGGTAGCAGTAGTACAACCAGATCCAGTATATGATTTGGCCTTAACAAAAGTAACAACAAGTGCAGGCCCATATGCCCCAGGCGATATAGTGAGTTTTGATATCTGTGTAGTGAATCAAGGAGAAGTAACGGCAAGTGGAGTGCAAGTAACAGACTATATACCAGTAGGTATGAGTTTTTCAGCGAGTGCAGATTTCAGTGCAACGGCACCACATGTAGCGACCATTGCAAGTATAGCAGTAGGTGGTACAGAGTGTGTAAGCATAGACTTACAGATAGATGCAAGCTTCACAGGCACAAGCCTAATCAATGACGCAGAGATAACAGCAGATGACGGAGATGATGTAGATAGTACTCCAGCAGATGATGGTACTCCAGACGATACTGCTAACGATAATGATACAGCAGACACAGCAGGAGGAGATGATCAAGATCCAGAAGTTGTACCAGTGGTACAACCAAACCCTGTATACGATTTAGCCTTAACAAAAGCAGTTACAAGTGCAGGTCCATATGCGCCAGGTGATATTGTTAGTTTTGATATCTGCGTGGTTAACCAAGGAGATGTAGCAGCTAATAATATACAAGTAACAGATTATGTTCCAGCAGGAATGAT
>CALFUQ010000339.1 GCA_937929885.1 uncultured Saprospiraceae bacterium | reverse complement strand
ATTAAGATTATGGTTCATCTCATCAAAACCTCTACCTACGATCTCTATCAATTCGTTGAGTTGATTTCTTTGCTCAGGCGTGAAGTATAATTTACGCTGCATCTTATTCTCCATTGCTTTCCCAAACTGATAAAAGATATCCCCGATACGCTCCATGTCGTTACAGATATTCAAGAAACTTCTCAGTCTGACACTAGTCTTATGCGTCATCTCCTTATCAGATAGATTCGTTACGTACTCTGTAATTTCTACTTCGAACTTATCAGTAATATCCTCATACTTCTTCAACTTAGTAATCAGTGCAAGACTTGTTTTCTCGTCATTAGAGTTGACTAGTTCCTTACTGAAGTCTAACATCCTAGTAGTGATCGCACCGTATCTTGCTACTTCCTGCTGTAACTCTACCGTTGCAAGCTCAGGAGTCCTGTTCATCGTATTGATAAACTTCAATGTCTCTACCTCCTCTTCTCCAGCTTTCTCTGGCACCGTCTTTATCGCCATCTTAACTAACCATGGCACGAATCCAAGCAACAACAACACGTTAGCCATATTGAAGATAGTATGGAACGCCGCCAGCTTATAAGTATTCATAATATCACTATCACTTAAATCTGCGGTCTTAATCTTAGCATTGCTCTCAAATATATGTGTGAAGTTCTCTACGATTGTTGTAATGATATCCATAGCCCACGGCAACAAGAAAACCATCCATGTAACACCTATGATGTTAAACATAGAGTGAATTCTAGCAGATCGCTTAGCATTAGTATTACCGACAAGTGATGCAAGCTCTGCTGTAATAGTCGTACCGATATTCTCCCCTAATACCATCGCTGCTGCTACCTCTAACGGCAACCATCCTGCGTAAACCAGCGTCAGCGTGATCGCCATCGCAGCACTAGATGACTGCACTACTATCGTTACCATGGCACCGACAAACACAAAGAATATCCTTGAGAAAATCCCATACTCAGAAAAACTCTTAATCCATTCTAAAGCATTACTCCCCGCAATATCTGGAACAGCATCTTTCAAATAAGTCAAACCTAAAAACAAGATTGCAAAACCGATTAAAAACTCTCCCCAGTATTTTCTTTTTCCTTTGTTAGAAAAAAGCAACGGAACACCTATCGCAAATAAAGGAATAGAATAGGCACTTAATTTTACTTTGAAACCGAGCAAAGCAATGATCCAACCAGTTACCGTCGTACCGATATTGGCACCCATCATAACTCCTGCAGATTCTACTAAAGACAATAGTCCTGCGTTAACAAATGATACCGTCATCACCGTAGTAGCAGATGATGATTGCACAAAAGCCGTAATCAGAAAACCTGTAATTACTCCTAGGTAGCGATTCTTAGTCATCGACCTTAAAATGTTACGCATCTGAGATCCTGCAGCACGCTGGATACCTTCACTCATCAACTTCATACCATATATAAAGAATGCTAGTGCTCCTGCTATCATCATAAAATCCATAAATCCAAACGATAGCCCTCCGCCATCACCATCTTTGGCAAAAACAGCTACGGTACTAAACATCAAGATAAATGAGGTGAGGAGTATGGTTCTTATAAAGTTTTTCATGTTTATATATTCAAAGGTCGGTTAATAGTTGTCGATTATTGGTTACTGGATTACTGGTTATTGGTTTACTAGTTTCAATTCTCTATTCTCAATTAAAATCCCACAAATCTATTAAAAGTGAAGATCCATTTGTAATCTATAGAAGAAATCATTGTCACTACCATCGATTGATCGATACGTTGCATCCGTCTGCACTTTCAACTTATGACCCACCACAAACTTAGAGATACCTACCGTGTATTGATCTTCATCATTGGCAACACCTTCATCAGGGTTGATATGTGTCCATCTCGTCGCTAATTCCCAGTTACTAGGCGTCATGTATCCTATCGCCAAGTTTGTCCCTGAGCCAACATAGTAAGTACCGAACACATCATCTTCTGGGCCATATACATTAGGGTCATCATCCTCAGCCATTCGCTTAACATACTCGCCCATAATAGATATGTTTTGATACTTAAACATCATGTCTACGAATATCGAAGTCAAATCCTTACCCAATGCATTACCACTATCGTCCACTATGAAGCTACCCTTCTGTCCTCGTTCTCTTCCTGCATTCTTGTTAATATCGTACGCTGCCGCAATCGCTAACTTAGGCTTGGTCTCATACTTGACCGCTGATCCTGTATAATGTCCCTTTGACTGGAACTTCCCAAACGGTAATGCCTCCACTTTAAAAGTGTAACCGTGTCCACCTACGTTTGCAGCCGTTAGGTTTTTGCCCTCTCCTGAGCTGATCGCAAATGTTTCGTTTAATATGAAATCACCTCCTCCTATCTTATGAGTATGTAATAACATTAGCCCCGCATCACGATCGAGGGTATATCGAGAGTTTAATCGTGATCGATCTACGAATTGCAAGTTACCTGATGAGATGACTCGTTCTCTGTTACCTGGCAGTTTCCCTTGACCTGCCCAGATAGAGAATCCATTGTAAAAATTCCAAGAGATAGAAGCATCGAGTATCGTATTCGCTGCATTGCTATATCTGTCACTGTTACCTCCGCCATTGTCTCGATTAGAAAGCGAGAGCTCCATCTTATACTTGAGCTTAGGCGTCACTGCCCATCCATCAAATTTTAATCGAGATCTTCTTATGAATAATCTGGAATCAGTATTGTCAGTAGCAGAGAGCCCATCATCTGTGATATCCCACTCTGCCAAGTATAGTGTCTGAAATCTCAATCCGATCTTCATGTAGAAGGAGGTATCTTGACCAGTGATTTGTAATCCGCTCCCAAATTTTGGAGCTACGATTTGAGCATTTAATGTACCTAACACTGCTAGAAATATGCATAAACCTGCAGCTAAAACGGTTTTTCTCATGTTGGACAATTGAGTTATAACTGTAATAAAGCTCAAATGTAAAATTCTAATGTTAAGACAATGTAAATTCTTAGATTACTAGACATTAAATAAAAAGACCAGACGTACAAGAGCCTCAATTGTCCAAAATTTCACTCTTTACTTCTGGCCTAAAATTCTTTGATATCAGCAAAACCTAAACGGTACAATTGCTAGTGATATGAATCAAATGTAAAAAGCTAATCTTAAGAGAATGTAAAATTAGATTGTAGGGAGTATTAAATTAATGAGAAGGTATCCAAATGGTAGTCTTCCTACTAAACACTTTTATTCCAAACAAGGAATATTTTTCTTCTTTCAGAATCAATAAAGATCTTCTCAGTAGATAGTGCGTCTGCACTGATTAGGCCGTCGATTTTTTGAGTTCTATTTTTATTTAGTTCACCAAAATCCTCTAACAGATAAGGGACATTGTTAAGCTTACATTGCTGAATGTGTAACCTTGATAATGAAAAATAGTCAGGTTTAGAAGTAGTGTTAGAAGATAGAAGGGTTCTATGCTTTTGGTCGAACACACAAATATTAGCACCTGTATCAAATCCTAGCTTTAGTGGCTTTCCTTCTAAAGTGATATCTATTACTGGCAGATCATATTGATCTTGCTTATAGTCTAAAGCAACTACATTAAAGTTTTTTCCTATTGTTGAGAAGTTAGCACCGTGCGGCACAAAAGTAATAGTGCTGGTTTCATAATCAATCATAACTGAGTTATCAACTAATAGCTGAGCTCCTATAATGCCATCTAACTGTTGTCCAATCTGCGTTTCTAAAAACCCAAGATCAACTGCCCATGCATCTAGTGAATTAAGCACAGTACTCCCTAACTCAAGATGGTTGATACTAATTTGATCTGCTTTAAGGCTACGATTTACACTTAAAATCTCAAAAGAACCTTGATCAACCTTTTGATTGATGATTATCTCTTCCGCTCCTGTATCAAACAAAAATTGCTGTGACGCTGAACCATTAGGCACTTTTAGTACCATCAACCCATCTACCATCTCAAAAGACAGAGACTCTGGGATAACTAAACTACTAATCGAGGAAGTATTAGAATAAGTAGGGAGTGCAAATGACCACAAGGTCATAAGTAATGTAAATAATATGTTTGCTCCGTAAATCACTAAAAATCAGACATATATGAATTACTCTATCTGTGTTATCTTAAATATCGGATATTTTGCGGAGGATAGCTAATATTAACTTAACTATTAGTTTACATTAAATTTACATTGAGGGTGCCTTTATGGGTACTGAAGGAGGGATTAGATAGATGGGACCATTTAGTTACATATGAGGTCGTGAGCAAAATGGAGACTCTTTTACAATTTATTTTTACATATTAGCTATTTTCATATATAAAACATATTTTTGCCTACTAACATCAAGTGTAGTGACACAAATTAATGTTCACTTACTCTTTTCTAATAACGAAAATAAATACGGCTAAACATGGCTAAAAGAAAAACATTAGACGCAAAATTCACGAAGACTCAAATTGTAGCTCAAATCGCTGAAGAAAATGAGCTAACAAAAAAACAAGTAGAC
>CALFUQ010000338.1 GCA_937929885.1 uncultured Saprospiraceae bacterium | reverse complement strand
CGTTCTACAGAATTTATATCTAGTGCTTGATTTGCTACCCTATACTCATGACCCATTTGGACACCATTAATTACATACAAGGGTTTAGTGTTTAGTGTTATAGAATTTGCTCCACCTCTTATTAGTACGTCTAAGTTGGCTCCACTGCCAGTGACTCTTACACCTGGTTGTTTTCTTAATAAATCTCCTAGATTGTTAGCTAAGCCAGTAGTGTTTAGGTCTACTTCACTATTAGGAATGTTATCTTCGGTCAGCCTTGCCGAGCCGCATGAAATCAAACAGCCAATAAAAACTAGTAGTAGTATTTGATATGTGCTTTTCATGCTATACTCTTTAATTATAAAAATGAAACGATAGATAAGATCTCAATGCAATTATGAAATTTATAATAAGATAGCTAAAAAAGACAAGTGTTAGAACTTTTTGTCAAAGCATGTACGCATTGAATTTACTTGACCTTTTGTTATGATTACATTTTTCTAATTAAACCTTCTTGCACAGTAGAGGCGAGTAATACGCCATTCCTAGAAAATATTTTACCGCTACAAAACCCACGAGCTCCAGAAGCGTTAGGACTGTCAACGGTATAAAGCATCCAATCATCCTCTATAATATCACGATGAAACCACATAGCATGGTCTAAGCTTGCTATCCTCATCGGTGTTGTGAAGAGGGTAACATTATGAGGGAATAAAGATGTCATCAACAAATTAAAATCTGAAGCGTAGGACATAATTATTTTTCTTAGCGCTTGGTCATCAGGAAGTTCACCATTTGCTTTAAACCATACATGTGATTTTGGAGTTCTGATTCCTGGATTCGAGATATTAAAATGTTCTACAGGTTTAAATTGTATAGAACTATCTTCTGAATAAATACCCCGCGGTGTAATTTTATTCTCTGCAGCAAATTTTGCAAAAATTTCTGGGAAGGAACTCAATGATTCTGGTTGTGCTACATTAGGCATAGCTGCATGATGAGAGAATCCGTCTTCAAAGATTTGATAAGATGCTGCTAATAAGAATATATTTCTGTCCCCTTGTTTTGCAAGGACCCTTCGATTATTAAATGTTCTTCCGTTTTTAATTACATCTACATCGAAGATGATTTCCTTCTCCATATTGCCAGGACTCAAAAAGTAGCTATGCATAGAATGCAACATACGATCAGATGGTACCGTCCTTCCTGAAGCCTGTAGAGACTGCGCAATTGCCTGACCCCCATAGACTTGTGGGCTTCCTATGTCTAGTGAAAATCCTCTAAACTTATTTTCTTCTAGTTGCTCTAAATCGAGAATGTTCAGTAACTCTTTAAATTGACTCATCTACCTTTTTATATGTTATTATTTCGGTGTAATATTATATAACAATGATGACTCCTAAAGAATTATTGTAAAACAACTAGTAATGATAGTAGGAATACTAAAAGAACAAAATGATCCACGCGTAGCCTTAGTTCCGATAGGTGCAAAAAAGATTAGCGGACTAGGTGCTGAAATCTGGATCGAAAGTGGAGCAGGAGATCAGTCTTATTTATCTGATGCATCTTATCAAGATGTAGCTACAATCAAACCTAGGAATGAAATCATATCCACAGCTGATATGATTATAAGTATCAAGCCAGGAGGGGACGAAGTGTTATCTGCTATGAAGAGTGGTGCAACAGTGATAAGCATGTTTGCTCCATATAATGATGATACCGTAGTAGAAAATCTAAAGAAATATCCTGTTAATGCATTCAGTATGGATATGATTCCTAGGACTACACTCGCACAATCTATGGATGTTTTGTCATCGATGGCTTCGGTTGCTGGTTACAAGTCTGTACTTAAAGCATTAGAGCATTTGCCAAGATATATGCCGATGATGATTACAGCTGCAGGAAGTATTAAACCTTCTAAGGTGCTAGTGCTGGGAGCAGGTGTTGCTGGTCTACAGGCTATTGCAACAGCCAGAAGATTAGGTGCTATGGTAGAAGCATTTGATACGAGAGCTGCTGCTAAAGAAGAAGTCAAAAGTTTAGGTGCTAAGTTCGTAGAGATAGAAGGTGCGGCAGATGATACTGCTGCAGGTGGTTATGCAGTAGAGCAAAGTGAAGCGTTTTTAAAAAAGCAACGAGCACTTGTGCAAGAGCGAGCTGCTCAAGCTGACATCATCATAACTACTGCGCAAGTAAGAGGTCGTAAAGCACCTCTATTAGTCCCACAAGAGACGCTTGATAAAATGAAACCAGGATCTGTAGTTGTTGACTTAGCAGCTTCCTCGGGAGGTAACTGTGCAAACAGTAAGCAAGGTGAGGTAGTAGAATATAATGGCGTTAAAATAATCGGAGACTCAGATCTGGCAGCAGGCATGCCACAAGATTCGAGTACACTTTTCAGCAACAATGTTTGCAATTACTTAGCGATTATGATCAAGGAAGGAAAGCTTGATCTAGATATGGATAATCAAATCATAAGAGAATCTCTAATCTCTTCTAAATAACTTCTATGGATACTATTGTTCAGTTTTTTAATGGGAACTTACTTTTAATCTACCTCTTAATCTTTACGGTAATCCTAGGATTTGAAGTGATTTCTAAAGTGCCTACAGTATTGCATACACCGCTTATGTCTGGTGCTAATGCAATAAGTGGAGTTGTAATAGTAGGAGCGATTTTACTAATCCGTCAATCTGACCCGACCGATTACTTTAGCCTTAGTCTAGGGTTGATAGGAATCATATTAGGAATGATAAATGTAGCTGGCGGATTCACAGTGACAGACAGGATGCTAGAGATGTTTAAAAAGAAAAAAGCCAAAAGCTAAGCTATGGAAGTAGTTGAAACAATCGAAAGTAGTTTTTTAGTTAATTTATTATACTTGCTCGGAGCAGTAGCTTTTGTGTGGGGCCTTAGACTTTTAAGTTCTCCAGATACTGCTCGTAAAGGAAATACCTATGCAGCCATAGGTATGGGCCTTGCTATTATAGGTGCTCTAATCGAGCCAGTACAGAATGGCGGTAATAATAATTATGGATGGATTGCAGGAGGCATGATTGCGGGAGCACTTATAGGATTCCCTGCTGCTAAGAAGATTAAGATGACAGCTATGCCTCAGATGGTATCTGTCTTTAATGGCCTCGGAGGAGCTTGTGCAATGGTGTTAGCGATAGTAGAATTATTCCAAAATCAAGGAACTACTATGGGCTTAGGTCAAGCAGCCATAGTTTACTTTACCTTACTTATTGGAGCGGTTTCTTTCACAGGAAGTTTGTTAGCATTTGCAAAGTTAGATGGGAGGATAAAGGATAAGCATGTAACCTTTAAAGGGCACAGTATACTCAATAATATTTTGCTTTTAGTTGTGATAGGTTTTATGGTTTTTCTGATGATCAACGGAGGTACGCAAGGAATGATAATTGGCTTTTTAATAGTTAGTTTGATTTATGGGTTTTCATTTGTCGCACCGATAGGTGGTGCGGATATGCCTGTAGTGATTTCATTGTTGAATTCTTTTACTGGATTGTCGGCAGCTGCGGCTGGATTAATTTTTGGTAATCAGTTGATGCTTGTCGGTGGTATTTTGGTAGGTGCGTCGGGTACGATACTTACTGTGCTGATGTGTGAAGCGATGAATAGATCACTATTTAATGTTTTGATCGGAGGATTTGGTGGCGGTGCGGTTGCGGCAGCATCTGATGATGGTAAGGTTGCAAAGACTGCTAACGCAAGTGATGTAGCGATACAGTTGTTTTATTCGCAGTCGGTGATGTTTGTACCTGGGTACGGACTGGCAGTTGCACAAGCTCAGAAAGTTGTAAAAGAACTAGATGATATACTAGAAGCAAACGGGGTAGATGTAAAATATGCAATTCACCCAGTTGCAGGAAGGATGCCAGGTCATATGAATGTACTGCTGGCTGAGGCTGATGTCCCTTATCCTAAGTTGCTCGATCTCGAAGATGCTAACAGTGCATTGCCTAACACGGACCTAGTGGTCATTGTGGGTGCTAATGATGTAGTGAATCCAGCGGCGCTAGATGAGCCAGGTAGTCCGATTTATGGTATGCCAGTATTAAATGTTTGGGAAGCTAAGAATGTAGTGGTGCTTAAGAGATCAATGAGTCCTGGATATGCTGGAATCCAAAATCCATTATTCTTTCACGATAAAACTAAAATGCTTTTTGGAGATGCTAAAGTTTCTATTCAAGCATTAGTGGCAGAGGTCAAAAATCTTTAATCTTTTAGGATATGCATAAGTATGTAATGCTCAATGGTGACTTCATTGAATATAATAAAGCTGTAGTCCCAATCTCAGATCTTGCGATTCAGAGAGGGTATGGGATATTTGACTTCTTCAGAATAGAGGAAGGAGTATTTCTGTTTAGTGAATACTACATAGATAGATTTTACAAGTCAATGAAGCGCTCAGGGATTGATTTTCCTTACTATCGAGAAGATGTCCATAATATGGTTGTTTCTCTAGTCAAGAAAAATGAAGCTCCTAATTCATATATTAAGTTAATTGTAACAGGAGGTAATTCTCCAGACGGTTTTAATCCTGGAGAAAAACCAAACTTCATGATTATAAATCATGAGATGAAGATCTGGGATAATAATTTATTTTCTAAAGGAGCGAATCTCATAAGTGATGAATTCATGAGGCCCTTCCCAAGCGCAAAGTCTACTAATTATATGAATGCTGTACGGCTCATCCCAAAGATGAAAAAATATAATGCGGTAGATGTAGTCTATCATTTTGACAATAAGGTGTACGAGACTTCTAGAGCGAATATATTTTTAGTAAAGAAGAATAAAATTTTTACTCCGAACAAAAACATACTTGAAGGAGTTACTCGTAAGCGATTTATTAAAGCGGTTAAGTCGGAATATGAGCTAGAGTTTAAATCATTTTCTTTGAAGAAGTTATTGAAAGCAGATGAGGTATTTATTACCAGCACCACTAAAGATGTGATGCCAATTGCAAAAATTGATAAGCATAAAATTGGAAAGGGTAAAACAGGGAAAGTGTCTAAAAAATTAATCAAGCTCTTTAACAGAAAGGAATACCAGATATAGATTATATATTTGATCCTTATCATCTTTAGCACCTATTAATGCAGTTAACTAAGAAGCAATTAAAAGAGAGTAATATCATAGCTGCTGCAGAAGCCGTAATAGGTAAGGTAGGATTTAAGAATGCAAAGATGGAGGATATTGCTGGAGAGGCAGGTATCACCAAGGTAACCTTGTATAGTTATTTTCAGAGTAAAGAGAACCTATACCTGGCAATCACCTTCACAGCCCTCCAAAAACTCATTAACGAATACTACGAAACTATAGATAGATTCAAAACCAAAACAGGTCTTGACACTGCCGTTGCGCTTACGGAAACTTTCATGAATTTCTGTGAGGATAATTATCTCTACACAGAAGCACTGCTAGATTATTTCGCCATTATGAGATCGACCTCACAAGGTGAAGACACTACAAGACTTACTGATGCAGAGAAAGAAAGTATCTACTATAAAAAATTACAAGATATTCATAATCTACCTTTCAAACTCACTGCAAAGCAAATAGCACGTGGAATAGAAGATGGAAGTGTAAAACCAGATGCTGATCCAATGTTCCATACTTTACAAGGATGGACTACCATAGTCGGATATGCAAAAGTGATTGCGGCTTCTGGTGAGAATCAGTCTCCGTTTCTTAACGTAGATCTTAGATCTCTCAAGGCATTTAATTTGAAGTTAGCGAGATTTTTATTGGAGAATAATGTGATGCATTATTCTGGTAAGGGATAGTCAAGCATCCTTTTAGTTCAATTTACAAGCAAGACTTTTCTATTGCTTAATCTAGCAGACTTGCTTTTTTCCACTTCTTAAAGAGGTACTCATTCAATACTACAGGAACATTTAGGCTAGGTACCTTTACGTAGTATTTTTTGTTTTTGATTTTCTGGAGCTTTAGATTAAGCTTACCAGGCTTCTTTTCGGAATTATTCTTCATTGTTGTTCGGGTTATATGTACTTAACAGTCATAGACATAAAATGTTATATTAAAAGACTATTAATTAATCCTTTGTATTCAAATTGTCAAAACGATAACATTCGTTAAGGTAAAATGGTACTTTAGAATGTATAAAGTAGAAGCTTATGAATTTAAAGTTGCGGTCCTTATTATGGTTTCTCAATACCTTCCGAAAAGATGATTTAACACTAGCACCTGCGAAAATCAGAAAAGCGAATGCTAAAGAACTGCCTCGCTTTCTTAAAATGTTGGATTTTAAGCCCATTGAATTAGCCTCAATCAGAGATGAGCAAATTACTATGCGAGATGGTGAAAATATCCGAATAAGAATATATAACCCAACAGACCAGAAAGATTTACCCATAATAATTTTCTACCATGGAGGTGGATTTGTAACACGCACTATCGAATCACATGATCTAGTATGCAGACGCTTGTCCCATCTTAATAAATCAGTCGTAGTGTCTGTCGATTATCGTTTAGCTCCAGAATATAAATTTCCAATCCCTCATCAGGATTGTTATGATGCAACAGTATGGATTGCTGATAATATTGATAGTCTTGGAGGTAACTCGGATGAAATTACAGTTATGGGAGATAGCGCAGGTGGTAACTTAGCAACAGTAGTCAGTATTCTTTCACGTGATCATAATGGCCCTAAGATTAAAAATCAAGTTTTGATTTATCCTACAGTCGATGCAAGATTGAATCATCCATCGATTGATAAATTCTCCAAAGGCTATTTTTTGACTAAGCCTTTGATGCAATGGTTTCTAAATCATTACAAAGATAAAGAAGAGGATATTCACAATCCTTTAATGTCCCCATTGTTAACGGAGAACTTATCAGACCTTCCTCCTGCTTTTGTGTGCACAGCTGCTTTTGATCCGCTCAAAGATGAGGGAGCGGCTTATGCAAAAAAGTTAAAAGCTGCAGGTAATAGAGTTGTGTTTAAGGAGTATCCTAATGTCATTCATGGCTTTATTAATATGCCGAAGATCTCAAAAGAGTGTCTTGTAGCTCACGATGATATTGCTGAGTTTTTATCTTGATATTATAGCTTCTTGCTACACCATCTTCCGCAACTCCTTCTTAAGTATCTTACCAGTAGCACTCATAGGCAGGGCATCTATAAACTCTACAATCCGAGGATACTTATAAGCTGCAATATTCTCTTTAGTATAAGCCATGAGTTCATCTTCAGTAATCTTTGCTCCCTCTTCTAAAACAATATAAGCTTTAATCTCCTCACCCATCTTATCATCAGGTATACCTATCACAGCAACCAGCGAAACATCATCATGCTTGATCATAACTTCTTCCACTTCTCTAGGGTACACATTGAGCCCGCCTCTTATGATCATATCTTTAGTCCTATCTACGATAAAGTAGTAACCATCTTCATCTTTGATTGCAACATCTCCTGAGTGTAACCATCCATCTACGATAGTCTTGGCATTAGCCTCTGTTTTTTTGTAGTAGCCTTTAGTTACGTTGTGGCCACGGTAGAGTAGTTCACCTCTTTCTCCTTGTGGTACTTCGTCACCTTTATCATCTACTAGTTTTACTTCTACGCCCCAGACAGGAGTGCCTACTGATCCTGCTTTGGTTTCAGTATCCATGTGGTTAAATGTTACCACTGGAGATCCTTCAGACATCCCGTACCCTTCCAATATTTTAAACCCGAATCTAGCTTCACAATCTTTCAATACCTGAACAGGTAAAGCTGCACCTCCTGAAAGACCAACTTTTATTTTCTTTGATATCGCATCATAATCAAACTTCGGATCAGTGTAATTTAGTAGACCCCAGTACATAGTTGGTACGCCAGCAAATATGGTAACATCATGTTTAGCCATTAAGCCAAATGCAGTCTCAGCTTCAAATCGTGGCAACAATACACCATGCGATCCTCTGTATATCCCTGCATTCATTAGGCACGTCATTGCAAAAATGTGGAAGAGTGGTAAGACTATTAGAGTTACGTCTTCATTATTCATTTTTCCTAAATCTGCTGCTAAGATTCCATTTAGCATAAGATTAGAGTGGGTGAGCTCTGCTCCTTTAGGTCTCCCTGTAGTACCAGAGGTATAAATGATCACAGCAGTATCCTCAGCAGAAGTCTGGCTGGTTTCAAAAGTTGGTGCTTGACCATTCATTAAACCGCCAAGAGTCATAGCTCCATCAATAGTCGGACCGCTTTTAGGGTCTGCAGTTATTTCTATAAAATTAGTGCAAGTCGCTACTTCATCAAACCCAGCTTTGCCCATCTGAGCCATAGGAAGATCAGCAGTACCCGTAAAACAAAAGTATGCCACCGAATCACTATCAGTTAAGTGGTAGGCTATCTCATCTTGCTTAAGCAAAACACTTAGTGGAACAACTGTAGCTCCAGCCTTAAGGATTCCAAAATAGGCTATAGGAAAGTAGGGTAGGTTAAGACAACTCAGGGCGACTTTATCTCCTGGTTTAATTCCTAGTTTGACTAAGCCATTGGCAACTTGATTTGCTGCTCCATTTACTTGAGCAAAGTTTAAAGTTGTTTCACCGAAGGTGAATGCTGGTTTTGCGGCATAGCGTTTAGCCGAGTCTTCGAGTATTACTGATAAGTTTAACATGGTCGTTTTTTAAAATTTTGTCATCATTTTTAATTCAAAAATGCCTCCAAAATCATTGCGTTATTTTTAATGTGCAGCGGATGTAACCAACTGCTATACAAGTTTCACCCTCTAGGGTTTAGGATTATTTGAATTTATGCTTCTGCAGTTTCTAGTACATCAAGTACATCTAGATTTAATTCTTCAATAGATTGGTTTCTTGCTTTTTGGATGCGAGCTAATCGTTTTTGGAATTGTCCCATAGCGTAATTCGATAGCTCTTCTTGGTTGATGCCAAATGGGACTACCTCGAATTTATCGTAAGATTCGGTCACAACTTGCATGGCTGGCATCAGCAATTTATTCATTTGATCATTGAATGCCTGCCATACCTCCTCTCCATTCTCCGCCACAAGTCTTGATATTAAATATATGCCATAGGCAATATGCCTTGATTCATCTTGCTTTAACTTTCCAACAAATTCTCTCAAGCCAGGCATCATTTGTTTTTCATCTAATACTTTGAAAAGACCGTAATATCCGGTTTCTGCTAAGACGCCTTCCACAATCATATTATAAGTAGTAGAAGCGATGACTTGATTGACTGGCGAAGGATCATCCTTAAGCGCATTTAATGCATCTGGGAGCAGCGTGTCAAAAATCAATCTGTAAGATGGAACCATCATATGATTGATATTAACTCCACCAGAATCGGTTACCTCATTTATAAATCTATTGAACCCATCTACATGTTTTGCTTCTTCCCAAAGGAAACTCGTCAAAAACATTTCTTCTTCTAATCTACCTTCTTTTGCTACAGCCATAATCAATGGCAATAGATCTAATGTAACTGCTTCTTCTCCTGCTTGAAATTGGGAGATGGTTTGCATGACGAATGCTTTCTCATTATCGTTGAGCAATTGAAAATCAATTTTGTCTTGACTAAAATCAATAGCTGCAGGATTCCATATTCCATACTTTTTAGCCTTCTCCCATAACCTCATGGGAAGAGAGTCTCGGTTAAGTCCTTTACCGCTGGTGGTTTGATATCTTGATTCCATAACTATTGATTATTATCAGTAAGATATTCATAATTATTAAAAATTAAACTCTAAGTTTAGTTTTTTAAATTGGATTAAACTCAAATCAAATACTATGTCAGTGAATAAACAAATGAAATTAGCTTCTCGTCCTATAGGAATGCCATCAGAAGATACATGGAGACTAGAGTCTAACGCCATCCCTTCTCCTGGTCCTGGCGAGTTTTTGACTAAGATCGAATATGTATCGCTTGACCCTGCCATGCGAGGATGGATGAATGACATGAAGTCATACATTCCTCCAGTCAAAATAGATGCGGTGATGAGAGCAGGTACAATCGGTAAGGTTATAGAAAGTAATCATGATGGTTATAAAGTAGGTGATTATGTGACGGGCAGTATGGGCGTACAACAATACGCTGTCTCAGATGGATCTTTTTGTGTAAAGACAGATACATTTGGATTACCACCAGAGAAATTTTTGAGCACTTTGGGTATGCCTGGGTTTACTGCTTACTTTGGTTTTTTAGAAGTGGGTCAACCTAAAGAAGGAGAAACCGTGGTAGTCTCTGGAGCAGCTGGCGCTGTAGGTAGTGTAGTGGGACAGATCGCAAAGATCAAAGGATGTAGAGCTGTAGGGATAGCAGGTGGTCCTGAGAAGTGCAAGTATGTCGTAGATGAGTTAGGGTTTGATGCATGTATAGATTACAAACAAGGAGATGTAAGATCTGGTCTTAAAGAACATTGTCCCGATGGAGTAGATGTATACTTTGATAATGTTGGAGGTGAGATATTAGATACTGTTTTGACCAAAATAAATAGAGGCGCACGAATTCCAATCTGTGGAGCGATATCTCAGTATAACAATAAAGAAGCAGTCAAAGGGCCAAGTAATTATTTATCACTACTAGTAAATCGAGCAATGATGAAAGGCTTAGTTGTGTTTGATTGGCAAGAC
Organism: uncultured Saprospiraceae bacterium; assembly: GCA_937929885.1. Taxonomy (GTDB): domain Bacteria; phylum Bacteroidota; class Bacteroidia; order Chitinophagales; family Saprospiraceae; genus CALFUQ01. Next base: position 9,434 of record CALFUQ010000338.1, on the reverse strand, counting down.
AGATATGCAGAAGGAGGTATGCAAATGGCACAGTGGATGCAACAAGGAAAACTCAAGTCTAGAGAACATATTGAAGAGGGAATCGAAAACTTTTATCCTACATTCTGTAAGTTATTTAATGGAGAGAAGAAGGGTAAGTTGATTTTGAAAGTGTGAGGGTTTTTTCCTCTATCGATTCCGACTTAATTCGGTACCACCTTTCTTTAATTTCAATGGAGAAAGGTGGTGAGTAAAGAAAAATGAATTCTATAGCGATAGATCATAATCAATGGAATAAATTCTCGCACGCCGTCTAAACATCTCATCAAACAAAATAAAGAAGAATGTCCAAAGTTTGGTTCGTAATTAAATTATTGTTAGCTCTTTTTATAACATATGCAGGAGTCCAACACTTTGTAAATCCTACCTTTTTCGTAAAAGTCATTCCTCCTTTTCTAATGGATATAGCTCTTCCAATTGTGTATATCTCTGGAGTCATTGAAATAGTTATAGGTCTATTATTGTTTACCAATAAATATCAACGTCTCGGTGCGATGTCCTTTTTTCTATTAATGGTTGCTTTTTTACCACTCCATATTTGGGATGTGTTTGCAGAAGATCCATTTACGGGTAGCCGAAATGCCGCGTACATTAGACTAGCTATGCAATTTGTTTTAATCGCTTTGCTGTGGAAGCTGCAATCGCTATATAAAAGTGAAAAATTATTTTAGGGTATAGGATCTCGCTCTCCATTGATATTGAGAGGGTCAGGGTGAGTAAAAAAGAATTCTATTGATTGAGGACAATCGACTATTGACTTAATGCCTTAGCACTAAGTACTAACCACCTCACTAAAAGACCCATTACCAAAACTAACTTTCACATCTCCATCTGGACGAGAATATTTGACTCCATCAGAACTCACTATTTCGATTGTCTTAGACAAAGCCATCTGAGGTGTCCGAAATTTATTCAGGAATTCAATAATCATCTCTCGAGAAAGGCCCTTTAGATGCGTACGATAAATCTCCGTTTTCTTAAGTGCCACCAATCTCCAGTTCTTAGCTCGCCAAACAAACCATAGATAGATACTATCCACAAACCGCCCAGCAATAATTCCATACCACACACCCATATAATCAAGATCAAAATGGAAAGCGAAAATATAAGCAAGGATAATAGTGGTAAGATTCCTCCCGATGATAGCACCAATCATAGCAGGGAGTGTGTCTCCTGCACCTCGCAAAGTACCAGTGATCAATATGGCAAAAGCTGATACAGGTAGAAAATAGGTATTGCTATGGAGATAAGATATGCCGCCTTTCAAGATATCACCATTAGCAGAGGGATCAAAAAGTAAAATTAACTCTTCAGACCAGACGATCATGGGCACTACCAAAATGATCATAACTGCAAACCCAAGATAGATCATGATGTTGCCTCTTCTGAATGCTTCATTAGGTTGCCACTTACCGAGTTGCTGACCGACTAAGACTGTTGCCACGATATTGAGCCCGACCGCAGTTGTAGCTGCGATTGATTCTATCTGTATGCAGATTGCTAATGCTGCTGCGCCAAATGTCCCTAGTGAAGTTGCCGTGATAATACTCATGACAATAATCAGAGAGCCATGTCTGAATATGCCTTGGATTCCAGAGGGTACGCCAATATTTAAAATGTCTTTGATTAAGACTTTATCAGGACGCCAGGTACCAGCTAAGATTTTAACAACATTGCGGCCAGAATAAAAAATGTATAATCCAATGACAGCAATGATCCCTCGCGCAATCAACATACCCAGTGCAGCACCCACAATTCCATATGCAGGTATGAAGCCATAACCAAATATGAAAATGTAATTAAATAGAATATTAAGAATGACCAATAGGACCGTCAGTACAAAAGGTGTCTTAGTATCTCCGGCACCCTGTATCAATCTATTAGTAGTGAAGTTCATTACAATAAAAGGAGTTGCCAGAAACGTGACATAGAGATACCAAGTTCCAAGACCAACAACTTCAGGGTCATTTCCACTATTCATAAAGTTGAGTAAGATAGGAGTGAGTAGTATTCCTACAATGGCTATAAATATCGACATGATCAATCCAGCGACAATTGATTGTCGTGTAACGAAGCTCATCCTTTGTTTATCTCTACTACCTTTTGCTTGAGCCATTAAACTCATCGCTCCTCCTGAAACTGAAAGCATAGATATCAACACTAAAATCCTAATCGTATTACTCATACCCACTGCAGCAATCTCTAGAGGCCCTAGGTGGCCAATCATAATCATATCTATAATTGCGATAGAGGCTTGGAGTAAGTTAGTTAGAACAACAGGGAATGAGAGAAGCCAGATTTTTTTTGCTAGGGGTTTTGAAATCATAGAGTCGTACAAAGGTAACATTGCCCAAGACTATAATGTTCTTTGCATGAATAGAATCAACTTAATCTAAAAGTATGCAGAGACCTTATGATTTATTGAAGTCTTGTTTTGGGGAAAGAATAAGCTTACACTTTAAGTGTCCATAAAACTCCATCATAATCCACTAAGCCTACAAAGCCTTGACCTATGCTGAAATAAAAACCTCCCTCATCAGTAAAGTAGCTTAAAATATTTTCAAAAGTTTTACCATGACCTTCCCATTGATCTAGCTTAGCGAATTTGGGATCATCAACCTCAATCATATTCCTTTCTTCAGTTATATTATAAAAACCTTGAGCTCCTCCAAAATTGACACCGTCATTAGAAAGATAATTAATATTCAAAGCGGTTTTGATTTCTTGGTCTAAACTATTGCCTTCTCCCCAATTCAATATTTCCGCTCTCAAACTAGACTCTCCATCATTTTGAAAATATAGCAAAGTAGGTACCTCAACACTATAGTACTCGTAGCAGCTTGTTGTACCTTCTCGTCCTCTAATAGTACCTATTACTTCTCCAAGAGCTTGACTTTCTACTTCCGATTTTGATACAGTATATACTTGGGTATTTCCCATGTCGTCTTCAAACGTCACAACATCCCCGTCTTCATGGACTGCATAATCCTTGAAATATTCTGGTTGTGGAAGGTCACCAATCTTGACATCTTCACAATCTCCACATGAGAGAAAGAATAAACTAATAATACCAAATGAGAGTAGTAACCTCATAATGCGCTTGTGGATGGTTGCTATTAAGATACTATTTACATTTTACTTATAGAGAAGGTATCGAAAACAAGAACTTACTATACTCCTGCTCTCTCTAGTCCATCTAAAGCTATGGCACGTTTAGGAGAACGCTCTAGGGTGATCTCAAAATGCTCAGCAGCCTCGTTTGATCTTCCTTGTTTCACTAACCAGTCCGCATACATCTCATGAGAAGGTTTTACAATCTCAGGTGGTCCGTACATGTAAGTTGTAGCATCTTCGAGAGCTACCGCTGCTTTCATCAGTGACTCGGCTTTTTGTTGATCATTTTCTTGGATGGCTAGTATAGCTTCTAGTTCTAGCTTCATGACTTTAGCTCTGTCTACATGTAGTTGTGTCGGTCTTCCTCGAGAGTAAGATCCACTGCACATAGATGGATTTCCAATTACTAAATCGTTAGCCGTTTTTTTAATTCGGTTATCTAGCTTTTCTATAATTGAAGCTAATTTGTCACCCTCACCATTATTCACAGCATGCTTTCCAATCATATAACTATAAGCTCCAAAAATTTGGATAGGCAAACCACTATAGTCGATGGTATCTATCACTAAATCATTTGCCCAATCGCCACTCTCTTCAAAGTAAGCAGCTTTCATCATCACATTGTGGCTCATAGCTTTCCTAGAAGGTTCTTCATAACAATACCTTTCCATATCTTCTACAAGTGCCTTTGCTTTTGCAAATTCTTTCTTTTGCAAGTATCCATACATCAACCACTTAAGGGAGTGATAATCTAATGCATCATTACCGAGTTCTTTTTTAGCTTTTCTTTTTTCGCTTGCGGCGAAGGCTGCCACGTTAGAGGAGATGACTTCATCCCACATGCCCAAGGCTACGTATATGTGTGAGGGCATGTGCAAGGCATGTTTTGCCTCTGGTGCTATTTTTGCATAAGAGTTTGCTGCTTCTAATGCTTTGGGCGCATTATCGGGATCATCATAGCTGTGAATGAGATAGTGTAATGCACCAGGATGGTTTGGGTTTTCTGCAATGACACTTTGCACAATCTTGGCTCCTTTACCGTATTGATTTAAATCTCTACCACCTTTGACAGCGCCTAAAACTGATAAGCCATAGAAGGCAGCTACTTCATGATTATCTGGATATTTATCATGTAGCTCTCCCATGAAATCTGAATAGGCCTGATCTCTAGCTTTCTTATCTCCTGCACCATATAAAATTGACACTGCATCAAAGAGATCTTTTTCAAATTCAGTTTTAAATTTTGACCTTCTTTCTTCTTTTGTTTCCCCTAGTTTATTTAGAATCTCATTTGCCTTATCAAATTCTTGCTCTCTCCAAAGTGGATGATTTTCTGTCATTGCTTCTCCCCAATAGGCCATCGCAAAATCTGGATCTATCTCTTGAGCCTTTCTAAATTTTTCTCCTGCATCATCGAACTCGAAACTGTGGAGGAGTTTTAGTCCTTCTTCGAAGGCTGGGATTGCTTCTGGACTTCCCGATACATCGATCGATATTACACCAAGTTTTGGAGCTGGCATAATTTCTTTAGTTTGCTTTACTTCCGATTGGCAATTAGAGAAGAATAAAGCAAGAGATAAGAGAATTAAGTACTTGTGCATTTTTGAATGTTTTAACCTTAAGGTATACTTTCAAAAAGTAAATTACAAACGGTTAGGAGTAAATTCTCTCATGCAACCATAAGGAACCAAGACCTAGTAGGCTTAAGATCAAGCCCCAGTAGAATGGTAGTTCCTGGGTTTCGTGGTTTTCTTTTGGAGGTATGTTTCTTATCTCCGATGTCGTGGCTAGATTCATACTATGGAGTTGAGCTTGCTTCATTGCTTGCCAAGAGTTGTCAGTATGGCTGTAGAATTTATGAATGCTTTTATTAGCGTTAATTTGGAAGGTATTCCAGCCATCATTAGGCTTTACACTGGCACTGTACATGCCAACTTGATCTTTTGTTTTGCTAATGTGTATTTCTGTAGTCGCGTTTAGGACTCCAGTCTCTTCAATATCTGAGCGACTATAAATGTTTATCTGGCAATCTGCATTTCCCCAATTCCACTTAGGACTTTTAAATACCACATCCTCAGACGGAGCGATATACAACTCAGAAAATATCTTAGCCCACAAGTTTTGATAAATAGTGTTTTCGTTTGCAAGTATAAATCTGTAGGTTTCTGGTATTGTCATGACACCAATACTTCCTAAGCCATAAGACCTAATTGCTGCAGGTTTTATTTTATTAGCATTGATGCCTCTAAATCCTTTTGGAATATCAGTTTGAGAAATTTTGATATTAGAATTATCAAGAATTATTTCTTGCTCATCGCTAATCTTTACATAGTTAAGCCTTTTTAAAATGTCTCCTTTTTTTATATCCATTAGTAGTAAGCCGATTCTTCCAGCTGCAACATAGTTAAGGATAAGTTGTTGGGCAGTTTCTTTTAGGTCATTCCAACTCTTGGTATCGATGAGAAGGAAGTTAAATTTATTTAGAGTTTGGTTATTGATTTTGTCTAGGGCGATTTTAGGATTGTTAAGAAAAGTCTCTTTGTATCTTTCATTCGAAACTTTTTGTTTTAGAGTAAATCCGTTTCCTAGTTTAACCCAATAGTTTTTTAGGTAGTTAAGTTCGAAAGAAGGGGAGGAACTGAGAGCTAATAAATTCCATTTCTGTGATGGAAGTATTTTTACGGGTAGGTTTTCTGTAATTGTAGTATCTGGGTAAAAGACAGAAAGTTGATAAGTAAAATGTCCTGAACTTCGAGAATTCACTTTAAAGGAAAAATTTCCTTCCTGATCTGACTCCGTTTCTAAAACCTTTCCGTCACTTAATTTAAGTCTTACTTCTCGAGGCTTTGATTGATTTAATATACCACTTAGAACCCAAGTTTCTTTTTCTTTTGCAATCGGGAAATCTATGGCCACAAAACCTTCAGTCTTGTTAGATGGAATAAATTTAAGGTTGAAGGAATCTAAAAGCTTTAGATCTGATTCACTTAAACCATTTCCCGTGATGATTATCGTATCGTACTGTTCGGGTGAGTTTAGTATCTCATGAACAGAAGTTGCACTTTTAAAACTATTGTTTGTTATAAGGTTTTCATTAGCCTCGGTTGCAAGTGTAATGTTTTTAGACGGTGAAATTTTGTCTAGTGTTGGTTTGAAAAACAGCATTAATAGACCTAATAGGCCCACAAGCAAAAGTAATGTTCGCAAGAGTAAAAATTCTCTACCATGTTTTCTAAGGTGTAAGTAGACATGAAACCCTAATACTATGGCTGCTAGAATAACTCCGATGAAAAGACTTGAAAATGAAATACCTAACTCCATTAACGTGTCTTTTTAAATTCATTGATCACTTTTACATTTATAGGGTGTCTAAAATATTTTGCAGCTACTGCTTCCCTTTTTTCTAAAGGAATAATTTCTAAAAACCCTGCAATAATGATTTCTAAATCTTCTTTGCTAATTGCATCTTGCTTATTAGTTAGAGATCGTAGTTTTGATAAAACAGGTAAGTACTCAGAGTTGCTTAAGGCAAATTTGGATAGCTCTGCACCAGATCTTTGTAAGATTAAAATTTCAGTAGGTTCTAGTTGAATAGTATTTAAGTTTTGTTGTAAATCAAGTAGAATAGGTAATGCGTTTTTGATGGCTTTAAGATTATTGTCAAGATCAGCTTTGAGGATATCTCTAGTAGAATATACCTCCTTTAGATTTCCTGTTAAACGTTTCTCTTGTTCTTTAATCACAGGGGGCTCAAAACCTATCCTTTGAACATAGGCTCTTGCGTGATTTTTCACCTCATCTAAAAATTCAAGGCTATTGTATTGATATGGAAGAGATTTTTCAGGATCAAATAATCTTAAGTGTAACTCTGCATCCCACATTTCATTAAGCGCTGCTCTTAGCTTTCCTTTAATCGACACATCAAAGAAGGTAGCCTCCTCAGTATTGTCATGGCTGTGGGACATGTCTTTAACCCACTGTGGATTTTTTGCTTCTTCTATTTTCTCTGTTCCCTTGGTTTCTAGTAATTGTCCTTCCTCTTCTTCGTGATCATGATCATGCATAAACTGATCAATAAGTGATCTTGCGTCGTTGAGTGCTTTACTGCCTTCGTCTTCATGTGTATGATTAGGGTCGGAGTGATCAATGGGTTCTCCTTCAGTATCTATTTCTACATCATTATCAAAGTCTAAACCGCTTTCTGCTTCTTCCCCTAGAAATTGTCCATACTTCAGTCTCAGTAATTTTTGATCATAACCTAGTTCATTACTTCTTTCATTGAATGCGTCTTTAGACAATGTATCTTTTTCAGCAATCAGTTTTTCTGTGTCAATGATTATCTGTCTCTGACTTCTAAAAAAATCAGGCATAAGGTCCATCTGCATTCCACCCACTTCTACAAAACTTACGGCTGCGGTGTCTTCAAGGATGACAAAGTGTGTAGTTGACTTACTCCAGTGGATTTCAAATGGACAGTTGTCTTTAGCTGCTACATAGAAGTATAACTCATCGCCAGGCTCCATTTCCAATTCGGAAGTAGAGAATGCGTAGCTGCCAGAGTAGGTCTTAGAGCCTTTTCGCAAATCTTTTATGTCAATTTGTTTTTCTCGAAACTTAACGGCTTCTCCTGATCCTTTAGCTAGCGTTGCAGAGATGAGCATCTTAGTTAAGCCATAATCATCGCTACAGTTAATGTTGAATTTGATATCATGATTGTCCGCAAATTCTAGTCTTTGATATTCTTCTACTCCTGATATTTCTACACTAGGTAGTTGGTCTTCGATTATTTTGATAGGGTAGTAGTCCGAAGTAATATCTTCCTGACCTTCCTTCGTAAGTCTATAATGATAAAAACTTGGATTCGAAAATTTGCTAGAGTATGAATTGTTCGCGTTTAATTTTTCAACTTGCTTGTCATCAAATGTTATTTCCTTGATATCGGGGGTGCCAGTAATATCAAATCTCCATCGCACACTTGATTGCTCGGGTAAGCTAAGAGATAAGTTACCTGTACTATAACTTTTTAGATTAGTGTAGGAGGGTGGAGATATGGCGGCAGTAATTTTGTTTATGATAAGCGTATCTGATTCTATTTTTTTAGTAGCATCTTTTTTGTCTGTCACTGCTACTTCTTGTTTTGACTCTACCTGATTTGCCTCAGAAGAAGGAGTCATACTTGCCAGAAGTAATAGGCTAATGCCTGTTAGACCTATTCCATAGAAGATTGGTTTTTGAATTAGTGGCAGTTTTACTTTTGAATGTTGTATTGTAGTTGCAACCTTACTTTTTTGGATTCTTTGTAATAAGTTTAATTCGTTATTGTTTTTATCTAGTAGATGTGTACTATGCTCTGCTCCTTTAAGTTGGTTGTTAAGTAAGGTAAGGAGATCAGATTTATTAGGAAGTAAGTAATAGAAGATTGCAAGTATTGAGGTTGCAGATGCTGTAATTATAATCCAACTGTTAGTTGTTTCTAAGTACAACTTGTTTTTAAAAAGAAATCCAATTAGTAGACCAGTGGCAACGATCGCAAGAGCAATTAAAAATTGCCTCATTTTCCATGTGGAAAGAATTTTATCTAGTTGGTTTTTCTCTTTCACTTGGTCGAGATTCTAAGTGAGTAAAATCTTTCTAGCAAGAGCAGTCCCACGACTAACAGCCATAAATAATTGGCTTTTGACAAATAGCTTTTAGGAGATTCAGCTTTCAGGACTGAGTTCCGATTATCATTTTCAATCGTTGACGGATTGAAAGTATAATTTTCATTCTTGTTTGTACTTGTCCTTGAGTTGATAAGGACTTGAGTTAACTCTAGGGGAAAATTAGAATCCAGAAATGCTTTCTTGTTCATAGTGCCTTTCATGCTGTAAGCATTAAAACGTTTTTCAAATGAAAATGTCTCATTGTTTGTTTCCCAGCTAATTGTATTAGTTCTATTTCCTTGACTCAGGGTGTCTATTAAAATCTTCCATTCTGCATCAGTTTGATACTTGATTTCAAAAGGAAGATATTCTTTAAGAGAAGAGATTACATTTTCAAAATCTGACTTATGATTAGCACTTTTTCCTGCACAGATAATATTGAAGGTGAGTGGACTTTTGTCAATTGATTCTGAAGAAACTACTTCTTTTTTTGGCAAGATTCTCCAGTCTATATTTTTATTAGGCACAACTTTAGATCCTTTGAAATCTTTTTGCAAACTATGTGTGTATACAATGACGGAGTCTTTGATTTGATTGAGTTTGTGAATTAGTGTGTATGCCGAAGGGTAGTATTCTACT
>CALFUQ010000337.1 GCA_937929885.1 uncultured Saprospiraceae bacterium | reverse complement strand
AGAGTTGACAGCATTAGAAACAGCTTTAAAATGATATTAACTAAATGGTTAAAATGTATTAATGCGGAAGATTAGGGAACTTTTCCACTTTGAGTAGTATAAAGACCTATGCTAAATATTGCTTAAAACTTCGAAATCTATTAATTTAGGTAACATGAAGAATTCTCTTACAGTATGCCTAGTATTATTGATCTCATTAATGATAAGCCAAGATGTACTCGCTCAAAAAAAGAGGAAAAAGAGACCATCTAAAAGAGAAGTGAAAGTCGAGAATCTAACTCAGATAGAACTGGAAAGAGGCAAGAATAAATATCCGATTGCATACTTAAGAAAATTTAAAAAAGATAGTCTACTACTTTACACCTCGGTAAGGCACCAAGATAAGTCTGTTACCTACGCTAAGAAATCTGTATTGCTTTCAGATTTTGATTATATCAAAATGACTAATAAAAAAGAACGATTTAAAAAGTCGATGCTCTGGGGATTAGGTGTAGGTGCGCTCACCTATTATGTAACACAACAAAGAACGAAGAGCCCTGAAGGAATATCAGCTAATGGCTCTAGTGGTGTAATAGAAGGATTAAATATTGGGTTGATAGGTTTTGGAGTAGGCATCATAGTCTATAATCAAGTCCTCCATAAAAAATTAAGCGTTCGGGATCAAAAGAAGTATATCGTTAAGAAGCTTAAGTCCTTCTAATTAAAAGTTAGGTCTGTAATTCTTGTTTTTCGCCATCTAGTGTTTGGTAATTTGCTTTGCCTTTAAATAGAAATCCACAAGCAACACCAAATATAAAACCACCAATGTGTGCCCACCATGCAACTCCCCCACCAGTAGAAGGACTCAAAGCTCCTAATCCACTAATCATCTGCTCAGCAAACCAAAGCCCTAAAAACACAAACGCTGGCCATCTAAAAGTCATAATTACCGCCCAGATCTTAATCTTAGATTTAGGATACATCACTAGATAAGCTCCAAGCACTGCTGAGATAGCGCCACTAGCACCTAGCGATGGTACCGACCCTGGGCAGGCAGTTTCACATTCATTAAGCCCTGGGCAGACCATGCAGCAGTTTTGGACCATCTCAACTCCTCCTACTTCAAAAAATAAATGTCCTACTGATCCAGCTATACCACCTAAAATATAGAATATTAGAAATTGAAAATTCCCTATCGTGGCTTCTACATTATCAGCGAATATCCAGATGAACAACATGTTACCTGCGAGGTGCATCCATCCACCATGCAAAAACATACTTGTGATTATGGTATGATATCCTTTACCATTCGCAATATCATTAGGTATTGTGGCAAACTCACAGAGCAAACTACCAGGTGTAGATATTTGGATAAAAAATATGATGATATTGATTATAATGAATCCATAACTGAAAAAGGGTTTACACCCTCCAATCACATTATCATCACCAATAGGAATCATATATCACATTATTTAACCATATGAATGTAAGGTTAATTTTTGGTCTGTGATTATTTGTAGCTAAGAATACTATTTAAAATGGAACTGTTTGTTTTGAAAAAATATAGCATTGACTATGCTCTGGCGTTCCTGATTATTTTATGATTAACAGGTACATTATAAGAACTCAAAAAAGAAGCCAGCGAGAAAACTCACTGGCTTCAAACGAGAATACATTTCATCCCATTAATTGACGATTATAAATCTTTGTACGCCAGAGTATCTTCCTGTTTTCACTTTTAGATAATAGATGCCCGATTTATAATTAGTTACATCTAATTTGAAATCATCATCTGCATTCATATCGGTAGAATATAAAGTGTGTCCATAGTTATCATAGATAGATACTTTATGTATTTCGTTTATATCGTGATTTAACTCAAAATTTATCTCAGAGTTTGCAGGGCTTGGGAATACCAAGATGCTAAGCTTCTCTTCAGGAGCAGCTACCAACGAATTTTCTGCACATAGGTTAGGAGTTGTCTCTGTCCAATCAGAAGAGGCATTACCCTCGCCATCATAACTTATAGAACTACCTAGATTAAATGAAGGCACAAAATCATCTGCTGTCCAAATCCCTGCTTGGACTGCAACACTTGATCTTCCGTGACCCGTAGATCCCCACTCCACATAATCAGCAATGGCAGTAGGATTAGCAAACAAGTTAGATTTATATAATCCTATCTCTCCGTCTTGTCCAGCAACTGATATAGCATCTAAAACCACAGTCAATACTTCACCAGGATTTATGATGTAATCATCCCCTCCGCACTCAATAGTCAAACTATTTATTCTATCATAAAACGGTCGGTTACATAACCAATATTCTCCAACATCAATCGGCGAATTACCAATGTTAAGTATTTCTACTCTATCATCATCCGTAACTTCATTGATAACAGGGATGCCTATAATTGCAAGGCAATCATCCCCTCCTACTCTATTAACTGAAATTGAATTAGATATACCAAAGCATCCACTGATATCTGAGAGAGATAGAGAATCTTGAATTAATCCTTCTAATTCTCCTGTGAAACTGATATTCCAAAGTAGACAAGTATCTACTCCAGCATTATCAAAGTCAACTGTCCCTAAATCACCAGGTAACCCTATTATGTTTTGGTCACGATCTGTTATCACCCATCTATTACTCTCTCCAGTAGCTCCAGCTATAGTCACTGAATCCATAATCATATCTGCTACGCCATCTCCTACACAGAATGAGAATGGTCCACCAATTAGTGTTCCTCCTCGTGGATCGATTACATTTACAGTCGAAGGCTCTGATATACCAAAGCAACCAGAAAGTCGAGATATATTATTGCCTACTCTTAAGTTTTCTAGTCCTTCTTCGTAAGACACGACTCTTAGAAGGTATGTGCCTGGATCAACAATTCCAAAATCTATAACCTGTGGACCAGCTGGTAATCCTAAAATAGCACCTGACGTATCGGTAACAATCCACTGAGTAAGGCTACCAACATTCTCTGTCAATACAATAGACGTAGAATCTATAAAGTCATCTTGACCATCTCCTACGCAAAACTCAAAGATGCCTGAAATCAATCTACCACCAAGAGCATCGCAACTAGGACAGTCATCGCCAGTTCTCCTAGTAATAATAATTCCGTTTGATAAATCAAAACAACCCGTCACATCTGTTACTAAGTTATTACCTATAGCTAATGATCCAAGTTCTCCCATTGCACTAAGATGCTGTATCACACAAGTCCCTGCTGGTGCAATGTCAAAGTTAACTGAAGAAGGATCTTCTGGAAGACCTAAAATTACCCCTGTTGAATCGGTTACCACCCATTGGAATGTTTCTCCGATCATAGTATCTAATACTATTGCACCTGCTGGTATTGAATCTGTAATACCATCGCCTACACAAAACTCGAATGGTCCACCTACTATCATTCCTCCTTCGACATTACATTCTACAGTTGGGCAATCCATACCAGATACTCGATTTACTGTAATCGGATTTGAAAGATCAAAACAACCAGATAGGCTATCCGCACTCAACCCAATCATGCCACCATCTAGTGGTCCATCAAAACTTAAATGCCATACCAAACATGTACCTGCTGGAGCATCCTCAAAATTGACATCTTCATAGTTAGCTGGTAATCCAAGTATTATTCCTAAAGTATCTGTAACTACCCATTGGGAGTTTGATGTCATCGTGTTACCACTCAAGGTAATAGAACCTGTAGTAATAAAATCTGCAATACTATCACCTACACAAAACTCAAAAGGTCCTCCCGAAAGCATACCTCCATCAGGTTGTACACGATTCACTGCTATCGAATTAGAAAGAGAGAAACATCCAACAAGACTATCAGCGCTCATCCCTACTGCAGCACCTTGAAGTCCATCTTCAAAACTCAGATGCCAAATTAAACAAGTGCCAGATCCTGCATCATCAAAATCAACATCTGATGGACTAGCTGGTAGCCCTAAAATCATTCCTGAATCATCAGTAATAACCCACTGAGAATTAGTACCTGATTGTCCAGTTAAACTTATAGAATCAACTGGGATATTATCAGCTATACTATCTCCTACGCAGAACGTAAATGGTCCTCCTTCTATAACACCACCGATCGGTTGTGTTCTTATCACTGAAATAGAATTAGATAAAGCGTAGCATCCTCCAAGAGTATTCGCATTAGATCCTAATGCAAAGACGGTTGTACTATCTTGGAAGCTTGCGTTCCATATCAAACAAGTACCTACTCCTGCATCATCAAAGTTTACATCTGTAGGTGCATTAGGCAATCCTATTATTATTCCTTGCTCATCTGTAATTAACCATCGAGTACTCAAAGTCGTATCCATCACTGATAGCGTAACTGATCCTGAAGGCAAGTTATCTGGTATACTATCTCCTACACAGAATGAAAATGGGCCTCCTGTTAGGGTGCCAGCTACCGCGTCACATGGAGCATCACAATCTTCCCCAGAATTCCTTACCACTTCTATAGAATTAGAGAGTGAGAAACATCCTTGCAAACTGCTTGCACTTGAGTCGATCTCTGCACCTATCAATCCATCTTCAAAACTAAGATGCCATAGGAAACAAATTCCTTCTTCGGCACTTTCAAAATTTACATCTGAAGGACTGGCTGGTAAGCCTATGATCGTACCTAGATCATCGGTTACTACCCACTGCGAGTTTGTTCCTTGGTTTCCTGTAAGAGTAATTGCTCCCGCTGGAATCATATCAGCGATGCTATCACCAACACAAAATTCAAAAGGACCTCCACTGATCATACCACCCATTGGTTGATTTCTATTAACCATAATTGGGTTAGAAAGATTTGAGCAACCGACAATATCTGCTGCATTCATACCAACCGATGCACCTATTAGACTATCTACAAAACTTAAATGCCATACAAGACAAACTCCTGTGCCAGCATCATCAAAGTTTACATCTGATGGGCTTGCTGGCAATCCTAAAATATTGCCTAGCGTATCTGTTACAACCCACTGAGAGTTTCCTGTATTACCAGATAATGTAATTCCATCGACAGGAATATTATCCGCAATACTATCTCCAACACAGAAAGTGAATGGTCCACCTGTAAGCGTACCTCCTAGAGGTTGATTTCTTGTTACTGATATTGAATTAGAAAGTGCGTAGCAACCTCCTAAATTATTTGCATTTGCTCCTACTGTAAATACCGTAGTACTATCTATGAAAACGATATTCCAGATAAGGCAAGTCCCTACTCCTGCTTCATCAAAATTAACATCTGATGGCATGCTCGGCAAGCCAAGTATATTACCTTGAGCATCAGTTACTACCCATTGAGTATTTGCTAAACTATCCACTGTTAAACTGATAGAACCCGCTGGAATATTATCTGCTATGCTGTCTCCTACACAGAATGTAAAAGGACCGCCCGCAATTGCACTTGAAGCTATATCACAAGGATCGATACAATCATCTCCTGAGTTTCTATTAACAGTTATAGCATTAGATAAACCAAAACATCCTGCTATGTCGCCAGCATTTAAGCCAACTTCTAATCCAGACAAAGTACCAGAGTAACTTAAATTCCAAACTAAACATGCTCCAGCAGGCGCATCTTCAAAGTTTACATCTGATGGCATACCTGGCAAGCCTAATATGTTTCCAAGGGTATCAGTTACGATCCACTGTGTACTATCTCCGCTATTACCTGCAAGGCTTATAGAACCCATAGGTATATTATCTGCTATACTATCGCCAACACAGAAGGTGAATGGTCCACCTGTCAATGTGCCTCCTTGTGGATTATTTCTTGTAATAGTTACTGGGTTTGATAATGAAAAACAACCAGCAAGGTCATTAGCATTACTACCTACCGTAGCACCCATTAATCCGTCTTCAAAACTCAAACTCCAAACCAAGCATTCGCCTGCTGGTGCATTGTCAAAATTCACGTCTGTAATATTTGTTGGAAGTTCTAATATCGTGCCTGCAATATCAGTAACCACCCACTGGATATTACTACCTACTGCATCTGAAAGTGTTAACTCTCCCATCATTATAGAATCTGCAACTCCATCCCCCACACAAAATGCAAAGCTATCTGGAGCTAAGGTACCTCCTTGTGGTCTTGATCTAGTCACTGAGATGGAATTAGACAACTGGAAGCATCCTTCTAATTGACTAGCATTATTTCCTACCGCAGCGCCTGTCAATCCATCTTCGAAAGTCAAATTCCAAATTAGGCATTCGCCTACTCCAGCAACATCAAAATCTACATCAGAAATATCAGCTGGCAAGCCTAATATATTTCCTTCACTATCAGTAACTACCCATTGCAAATTTGGTCCCGCTGCACTATCTAAAGTGATAGCTCCTGCAGGAATCGTATCTCTTATTTCATCTCCTACGCAAAAAGTGAATGGACCACCGCTAAGTTGCCCACCGACTACTTCACAAGGTGGTAAGCAATCGACTCCAGTTTTTCTAGTAACTGTTATTGAGTTAGATAAAGAGAAACATCCTTGTAGATTGCTCGCATTATTTCCTACGGCAGCTCCTGTTAATCCTTCCTCAAAACTTAAATGCCATATTAAACAAACTCCTGCAGGTGCATCGTCAAAATCTACGTTGGCAATATCTGCAGGCAAGTCTAAAATATTTCCTTGATCATCTGTTACAACCCATTGAGAATTAGATCCACTCTCGCCAAGCAAAGTTACCGCTACATTATCTGCAATAGAATCTCCTACACAAAACTCAAATGGCCCTCCAGATATAGCACCGCCGATAGGTTGATTCCTGGTAACTGAAATTGAATTTGTGAGTGCAAAACATCCTTGTAAGTTACCTGCACTCTCACCAACAGCTAATCCCACTAATCCATCTTCATATGATAAATGCCATACTAGGCATACTCCCACTGATGCATCATCAAAATTAACATCAGATGGGCTATCTGGTAAGCCTAGTATATTTCCAAGAGTATCAGTAACTAACCACTGGCTATTAGTGCCACTATTATCTACTAATACAATTTCTCCATTAGTTATATTATCAGCTATACTGTCACCCACACAAAAGGTAAATGGCCCTCCCGAGATTGATCCACCAGCTACTTGACTTCTTGTGACACTTACAGAATTAGAAAGTCCAAAACATCCTTGGAGATCGTTAGCATTTAATCCAACCTCTAGGTTTGCAATATCACCTTCATAAGAGAGATACCATACTAAGCATGTACCTACTCCTGCTATATCGAAATCTACATCAGAGATATTCTCAGGCAATCCTAATATCTCTCCAGCTGCATCTGTAACAATCCATTGTAAATTAGAACCAGCATTACCAGTGATACTAAGTTCACCATCATTAATATTATCTGCTACTCCATCACCTACGCAAAAACTAAATGGTCCGCCAGCAAGTGTGCCTCCTTCAGGATTGATCCTAAATACAGAAATTGGATTAGACAAACTATAGCATCCATTAAGATCTAGTGCATTAAGTCCTACCTCTAAGCCTTCGATTTCTCCAGAGAATCCTAAGTGCCATATCAAACAAGAACCTGATCCCGCTTCTTCAAAATTAACAAGTGATGGTCTTACTGGTAATCCAAGGATAGTTCCTGATTCATCTGTTACTATCCATCTCCTACTATCTCCATCACTACCAACTAACCTTATGTCATCATCAGCAATAAAATCATCCATCCCATCTCCTATACAGAAAGTAAATGGTCCACCAGTCAGCTCTCCACCATTAGCAGAACCTCTATCAACGGTCACACTATTAGATATGCTAAAGCAGCCTTCTAAGTCAGTGTTAATATTTGATTCTAATTCTAAACCAGTCAAATCTCCTGAGAAGCTTACGAAGTATATCAAACAAGTACCTTCTGCTACATCATCAAAATTTACTTCAGTTGGGCTGGCAGGTAATCCTACAATAGAGCCATCAGCGTCAGTAATTACCCATTGTGCTCCTGCTCCTGATGGAGTAGTTACAGATAGATCATCTGCACTTAACATATCAGCTACTCCATCGCCTACGCAGAAAGAGAAAGGTCCTCCTTCTAAAACAATATCACTAGCTCCACCTCTAATTATAGTTATTGGATTTGAAAGATCACTGCAACCTACTATATCATTTGCATTAGCACCAACAGTAAGCCCTTCAATTTCACCTGAGTAACTTAAGTGCCAAAGCAAACAAACACCCGCAGGTGCATCATCAAAATTTACTTCACTTGGATCAGTTGGTATTTCAAGAATATTACCAGCTTCATCAGTAACTAACCAATTTCTACTATCTCCTTCTCTTCCAAATAAACTTATGTCATCACTAGATATAACATCTGCAATTCCATCACCTATACAAAAACTAAATGGCCCTCCAACGAGTTCACCTCCATTTGCTACTGAGCGATTTACAGTAACAGCATCAGACAAACTAAAACAACCATCTAAATTATCAATGTCTTGACCAACTTCTAATCCGGTTATGTCATCTGCAAAATTCACATAGTATATAAAACAAGTACCTTCTGCTACATCATCAAAGTTGACATCACTAGGGCTAGCAGGTAATCCTAAAATCTCACCATTAGCATCTGTAACTATCCATTGTGCTCCATTACCTGATACCGTCGTAATAGATAGATCGCTAGCAGAAATCATATCGGCCTGTCCATCTCCTATACAAAAGCTAAATGGCCCTCCTTCTAAGGCAATGTCACTAGCACCACCTCGATTAATAGTTATAGGGTTAGATAAATCAAAACAACCTGTTATATCATTTACATTGTCCCCCACGTCTATACCTACTATATCTCCTTCATAACTTCCATGCCATACCAGACATGTACCTGCTGGAGCGTCATCAAAGTCTACAAGCCCTGGTCTAACTGGAGTGTTTAGAATATTGCCATCTATATCTGTTATAAACCATATTCTATTTGCACCTTTCCATCTAAAGAGTTGTAATTCTTCTCTTACTATTGTATCAATAAGTCCATCTCCAATGCAAAAGCTAAATGGTCCTCCTTCTAAATCACCACCCGAAACTGATGTTCTTGTAACTTCTATTGAGTTAGATAACCCGAAACAACCTTCAAGATCTCTTAGTGCATCATTACCTATTTCTAATCCTTCTATCCCATCTTCATAACTTAAGTGCCATACTAAACAGGTACCTTCAGGAGCATCATCAAAATTTACATCTGATGGCAGGTTAGGCAATCCTAATATCTCTCCTCTATCATCTGTTATGATCCATTGAGAATTAGATCCAGAAGCTCCACCTAGACTGATATCTCCCTGAGGAATAAAATTAGCATCTCCATCTCCTACACAAAATAAGTATGGTCCTCCTGTAATCGTACCTCCTACTGATTTACCAATGTTCACCGTGATTGGATTAGATAGCTCAAAACAACCTGCTAAGTCATTAGCGCTTTCTCCTACTTCTAGTCCTGATATTTCACCATAGCTTAGGTGCCAAATTAACTGCACACCTCCTTCAGCACCACTAAAGTCGAACGGTGGCCTACTTGGTAAATCTAAAATCTCACCAGATGTATTTGTAATTAGCCATGCGCTATTTGCTCTTGTATTACTATCATCTAAATCTACATCTACCAGATTTGACTGGCCTAACTCTACGCATACACCTGTTTCTGTCAATCCATCTGTCGTAGTTATAGATCCAGCATCAATATTGTTTCTAGTAACCGTCAAAGTATTAGACATAGTGAAACATCCAATAACATCATCAAGGTTATTATCTACTTCTAATCCTTGTAATTCCTCATATGAGCTAATATGTATTACCTCATTAGTAACAAGATCACCATTCTCAAAATCGTAATCGAGTCTGTCCGAAACAAATAGTATTCTCCCTCTAGAAGAAGTAACTACCCAATAAGACTCCGCACCTTGATCTCCATCTAGTCTAAATCTAATTTCATCTGATAATCCATCTCCTGCACAAATTTCTATTTCATCATCTAGAGTAGAATTAAATTCTATAGTACCTGCTAAAGGTTGATTACGAATAACCGTAAGGCTATTAGAAACTAAAAAACATCCCGATAGGTCTGCTATATTTTCTCCTTCTTCTTTCCCTATTAGACCATCTCTATAGTTTACTAACCAAACAAGACAGGTTCCTTCATCTGCTCCTTCAAAATTAAAAGGCGGGTTTGCATTCGCATTAATTATAACACCACTTTGATCTGTAATTACCCAGTCTCTAATAGCAGTCGTTCCACTGCCTGTTCTAGATCCTACCATTACCATATCGTCGATGCCGTCATTGGTACAGAGGGTTATCTCAGATGACTCCTCTTCCCCATTCTCAAAGAATATTGATGAACTAAGAACTCCTTCTCTATTGACAGTTATTGGATTCGATAAATCGAAACAACCAGTAATATCATTTGCATTTGCGCCAATTGCTACTCCTCCTAAATTTCCTTCGTAACTAATATTCCAGATTAAGCATACTCCTTCTCCAGCATTTTCAAATTGGAAAGGTGTGTCAGTTGGTAAATCTAATATTACTCCATCTTCATCAGTAATCAACCATCGCTCGCTGTCACCTTTACTAAATTTTAAAGTAGGGTCGATATTATCATTAATGCCATCTCCTGTACAAGTTGTAGTTTCGAATGCTCCATCATCTACAGATAACATACCTCCGTTAATAGCGCTTATACAACCAGCATATAATCTTAAATGATCTATATCCCATAAACTCAATCTCTTGCCATTACCAATCGGGCAATAAGCAAGTAACTCTATTGTAAAAATCGTTGGTTGTTCCACAACTAATCCCGAAAAAAATGAAAGGTCTATGGTTTGTAATGACCAATCATTACCTGTAGGTAAATCCGTACTTCTAAACACTTCTCTCCCATCAGAGGTGATTCTTACTCCATATTTAGTTGGGTAGTTATTGCCACCTGTATCTCCATCTATCCAATCGTAGTTTATAGGTGCTTTCTCGTAGAAGGTTAAAGTGTGCAATTGTGCTGGTTCTACACCAGGCACTACCTCTACATCAAAGCGAATCGCTAAATCACTGTCTCTTCTGAAAGAGCAAGATGTTTCACTACTCACGCAAATACCTGCAGTATCATCAATACCAGGTGTGCAAGAGTGAAGATTCTCGCTCGGGTTATTCCTGTATAAGGATCCACTATGGCCTATAACATTGATTGTCGCACAATCCGATTTATTAGAACTTAACCCGACAAGCTCAGAATAATCTGCAGCTGATCCATTTCTGTCTTTCGCAACACAGCTGTTTAGATTAAATTGGATAATGCTTGGTCTCAGTCCCTCATCAGGACAATCTTGCCCAGAAAGAGGACTAGAAAATAAGATTAAAACTGGTAGAAAACACTTAAATAATTTTCGTAATAGCATCGCGATTAGTTTGTCAATTAATAGGGTTTGTTCTTAAGGGAAAATGCCAGGTCCATTACTACATTTCTTTCGGAAGAAAGAATTATATAATACTACACAAAGAACTTGTGAAAAAAGGTCACGAACAAAAAGGAAATTGAATCTTTAAATAATTATTTACAATTAGATAAGTAGACGACACCACAGATATTTTTTGAAATAATATGTGCAATAAAAATGCTTGAAAATCAGTATCAGATTGCATTTACCACTATATAGAATTAGTAGTTATATGAATTATAATTTATGAAAATCAGAGGTAGAATAGTGAAATTTGAACTCAAGAATAATATATATTTGCAACCATTTTATACCACAAATATGGCGTGGTAGCTCAGCTGGTTAGAGCGCAGCATTCATAATGCTGAGGTCGAGTGTTCAAGTCACTCTCACGCTACGGGAAAGCCCTCTTTGGAGGGCTTTTTTTATACTATGTCTTTCGGAATTCTTTTACGCCTACTACTATCCTCTCTACAATATCTAGAGCAGTCGTGAGTGAGGAAATATCAGCATATACTTCACCAGTCTGTCCTGAGTGATGTCCATGTCCCATCAAGTCCATGAGATAATAATTTTTATCATCATTGAGGTCTACAGTTGCATGGTATATAATAGAAGGCTGACCTAACTGACCTGTCCCATTATGAAATGTATCGTCATCAGGAAAATCATATTCGGAATAATATTCATTGTCATCAAAAGCTACATTGATCTCAACTTTCACATTGAAAGTGTTTAGAGAATCTATCGATGAAAGCAAGGTAAAATTATCTTGTAATGTAGCACCTGTGATAGCGTCAGGAAGTGGCTTATCTCTTGTAGGCACATACATGCCATCATCATAGGTTACACCACGCTTATGGGACCACACTGGTAAAGCATTTACTCTTCGGTAATCTGTAGAAGCACTAGGTTTTGCATCAAACTCTTTGAAATTATTCTTGCTACGACCTCCGAAAAATAATCCTTGGGCAGTTGCTTTGGAGATGTAAATCGTTTCAATGAAGTTACCGTCTCCATCCTCTAACCATACTGCCATCTGCGGGTGCCAGTAATGCTCTCCTCTCACTAGATCTATGCTGAGTTCTAAATCTCTACTTAGGTCCATCTCTAATACCTCATGTTCTGCTAGACTCAGTCCTTTTTTATTACTTGCTTTTAGTTTTGCTCCGAAATCCATAATAGATGAGAAAGGAGGAACCTGAAAATATGTTGCAGAGAAAACAAAAGCGACTAATAGCCCTATTGGAAAAATCACTTTCCCTTTGACGTAGTTAGACAAAGGTTTAAGATTATTAAAGAGATGAAGAACAATACCTATCGTAAATAAGAATCCAAAAACGGTATGGATAGTAGCAAGAACTCTCGTATAATCATAGAAGTATGAGAGCACCCCTGTAATGGATAAGACTAGAAAACTTAATGCAATGGATAGGCTTACAATCTTACGGTAAATCATAAATATTTAGGTAAATATTTAGAGGATGAATTCTCTGATACAAATGAAACTCTCAGCAGTAAGCTTACAAGATATCTTGAAGGCATCTGAAGTTTTTTCTGCCAAAATCAAGTATTGAATTAAAGTACTTCTTGCAAAGACTTAATTCTTCCATTCAGATACTGAATTTGCTTTGCTTTATTTTCTGGTAATTCGAAAGCAGCTAATTGTTGATCTAGTTTTTGAATTATTTCTTCCTCAACAATCTTAACTTCTTTTACAATTATTTCTAAACTCTCGTCATCATTATCCCCTATGATACCATGAATATCATATGCTCTAGGATCAAACGTAACATCATTAGATGATTCTAATTCTGACTTAAGGTCAATAAGATTTAATCTCAAATCACTTATGACTTTTGCCTCTCCGAACTTAGTCTTAGCTCCTCTACAATTAGAAGGCGTACATCCAGAAGTAGTCTCAACGGTAGCTGCACAGCATGATGAAAAGAAAAATTTCTTTATTCCAAAAGCTGAAGCGCCAAGAACGGCAGCTATGAGTATTACAGTTTTCAAATTTAATTGCATGATATATTTTTTTAGCTTTCTTTCCTATTTGATTAATACAAGATACAATTTATTGATGATGATATAAACATCATACTTAGGGATAACTCCAGATTGGAATTAAATATTACTAAAGAATCCTACAAATTGCTATTAGCGCGTATAACTTAAATCAACCTTTTTTATTCGATTGAGTCCCGCTTTTGCTTTGTTATGCAATTGGGATTTATAAATAGAGGATTTAATTTTTAAGCAAGCATTAAAATATTTTACAGCCTCATCATAATATTCTTGTTGCTCTGATATGATACCTAATTGGAGTGCAGAGTTTGCTGCAAAAAAGGAATTAGCTTTCTTACCAGCTCCAATAGAAAACAGGTAGTACTGTTTAGCTTCATCATACTTTTCTAAGGCATGAGTAATCCGCCCCATTCTATAGTGGTACTCTAGCTTTTTAGTTTTTGATTTTTTATAACTCGGCTCATGTGGCTTAAGTTCGTCATAGGCTCTTGTAAAATGTCCCCCATCATAGAGCAGTCTCGCTCTGAGTAAAGATACGTCTGGAATATTTTTTTGTTTAGCTTCTTTGATTGCTTGCAGGTCATCTTCTAATAAGTCGTGTCCTTCTTCAAGGCACTTTTGCATATACTCTTTGTATTGTTTTTCGTCTTTATCTATTGCTAGTGATGCCCAGGCTAACTTCTGATACGCTTCTTTAATAAAGTGTCTTCCTTTGTGCTTTGTGATAAATAAATTGATATCATCAGACGCATCTTTATCAAGCAAATACAGTCTTCCTTTACCCAATACAAAATCGAGATATGGAAAATGGAAATACTCCGCTCCTCTATTCCTTTGTGAAAGGATACTTACTACTTCTGCACTTCTGCCAGACTGCAGGCCTATAGTCCCTAATAAGAAAGCTGCTAAAGGATTCTCCTTAGCATCAAGATTACTATCCATCAGTACGTCCCAAGCCTCATCAGACTTATTAAAGAGATGGGCAAGCATGTAAGCGTGAATTGCATCTGCTTCTTCGGCAAATAGAAAATCATTATTGTCTGCATAAGCTACCACCTGCTCTATCTCTGATCTTCCTAACTTAAGTGATCCTCTTATATTGAATAATTTTTTGATCGCACCAGGAAGATATTCTGCAAGTGCATGTATTACACTTAGACTCTTTTTATTCTCTATGAAATTGGGGAATTGCTTTTCATTTGCTTCTAACAATCTGTAAGCGTCATTCATATCATTTAGCAAAACCCTATCAAGGTTTAATATCGCATCATCATAAAACTTAGATCTTGCTAATGCCCACTGCAGTAAAACTTCTGCTTGAGTAAACTTAAAGTATGGAGAATTAGGATCTCCTTGTTTTAGCTTCGCTAGTCTTGCCTTTTTATTTTCAGACTCTAGCTTTAAGAATTCTTCTTTATCCTCATTGATGAATACCGTTAAGAAATCTATATAGTTTTCAATGTGATAAACCATCAGATTCTCAGGATCATCAGCTTTAATATGAGCTATCACTGATTGAGCCTCGTCAAACCGCAAGCTCATAACAGCATCGTATGCTTTGTTTATATCAGGAGTAATATTGTAATTAGTCTGAGCCTGGCATAGGTGAGCGCCAACTAGCATAACAACAACCAAACTTAAAAACCTAAAATTCTCTCTCATTACATTAAGATGCCTATTGGAATCATCTATGGAAGTGACTCCTATATTAAGACACAAGTTTATATAACAATGCCCCAAGAAAATGTCATTTCTTAGGGCATTTAAGTATACTTTATTGATTTTTAGTCTTTTTTAACTCACTTATGCTGGTTCAGCTTCTTTTTTCCCTGCTAAAATCTCATCTATCAATACCCTACCGCAATGTTCACATGCCATGATATTCTTTCGCATGCCTATTTCTATCTGCATCTGAGGAGGTAATCTGTTGTAACAACCACCACAAGCATCTCTTTCGATTGTAACCACAGATAGTCCGTTTCTATATCTTGCTCTTATTCTATCATAAGAGTTTAATAGTCTTTCTTCTATCGCTTTTCTTGCTGAAGTAGACTTCTTATTTAACGACGCTTCTTCTTTATCTGTTTTAGCTATAATCTTGTCTAGCTCTACTTTTTTCGTTTCTAGTTCTCCTTGCTTAGTTGCTAGTTTTTCTTGTGCTTCTGTAAGGACCTCATCTTTAGCAACTTTAGCAGAGTTTACTTCTCCTATCTTCTTTTCTGATAGTTGTATATCTAACTTTTGAAGTTCTATCTCCTTCGTCAGTGCATCAAATTCTCTATTGTTCTTTACATCATCAAGTTGCTTGTTGTATCGCTCAATGAGTGCTTCAGAGTTTTTGATATTTGCTTTGTGATTACTTATTTCAGTAGCAATATTACCTACGGTTTCTTCCAACTTAGCAATCCTCTTCTCCAAGCCTGTGATTTCGTCTTCTAAATCTTCAACTTCGATCGGCAATTCTCCTTTAAGTACTTGAATCTCATCAATCTTAGAATCGATTTTCTGAAGAGCGAATAATTGCTCTAATTTTTCCTGAACGGTTAAAACTTTATCTGCCATGAATACTTATTAATGATATTTAATAGGATTAGTATCCACATTCGTGGAATGGGCTGCGAAATTACTAAATTTCTCAGTTATAAGCTTGTATAAAAGGTCAATGGTATAACGTTCGCTTTCATAATGGCCAATATCTATAATTACAATCTGCCCATTTGCATCAAAAAATTCGTGATACTTATAATCAGCAGTAATAAATACATCTGCACCTGCTGCGATAGCATTAGGTAGTAAAAATCCTCCAGAACCACCACAAACCGCTACCGTTCTTACAGTTTTGGACAGTTTAGTGGTATGTTTTACCACTTTTAGCCTCATTTTATCTTTTAGGTAGTCGAGGAAATCAATCTCTGATAAAGGCTTTTCTAATTGGCCTATCATCCCAGAACCTACGTTTCCTGATGGATCAACATCAAGCTTGGGAGCTAATATCTTTGTTTCAGCTAATCCTAATTTCTCAGCAATTTTAGCATTGACACCATTGACGTATATATTATCAAGGTTTGTGTGAATAGCATAGATGGCTATATTATTTTGAATGGCATCTATGATAGTTTTTTCTATGTAAGTTTTACCATTAATCTTTTTTAACCCACTGAAAATAATTGGATGATGAGCGACTACTACATTGGCTCCTATCTCGACAGCTTCTTTGATAACCTCAGGCGTGGTATCTAGTGATATCAGTACTCCCTTAATTTCTGTTTCATGTGACCCTACAATCAGGCCTGCATTATCATATGACTCCTGGTACTGGAGTGGCGCTATACCTTCTAAATAATCTGTGAGTTCTTTTAACTGCATAAGGTTCTAAGATAATGATTCAATAATCTTTGTAGATGAGTAACCTTTTTTTTCAGGCATAATTACAACCTTCTTTCCTCTGCTCTTCACTAAATCTGCACCGACAATTTCGTCTATTTTGTAATCTCCGCCTTTTACAAGATAATCAGGATCTATTTCTTCTATTAATTGAATGGGGGTCTCTGCTCCAAAGATAATTATCATGTCTACCATAAACAGAGCAGCTAATAATTTAGCTCTGTCTGCAACTTTATTAATTGGTCTAGACTTACCTTTGAGTATTGTTACAGACGCATCATCATTTAAGCCTATTACTAATTTATCTCCTAGTCTAGATGCTTCTTCTAAATAGTCGACATGGCCTGCATGTAAAATATCAAAACATCCATTAGTAAATACAACAGTCTGATTTTTTTGCTTCCACTGATTAACTACTTGCAAGTAATTATCAGAATCTAAATATATTTCTGCCCCAAATTTAGGTTTTGACATTGCGAGTATTCCCTTTGTTAGTTAATGGTAGAACTATCAATGCAAGTATACCGAAGAATACATTACACATTATCTGGATAGAGAAAAAGATAATATTAGCAAATGAGAAGGCATCTGTCGAACTAACATCATAAGCTTGCAGTGCTTGCCCAACTGCAAAATGATAAGTCCCCATACCTCCCTGCGAAGGGAAGACCATCCCAAGTGTCCCAAACAAAAATGTAAGTAGACCCTCTCCTGGACCAAGATGAGAAGTAGGCTCATAAGCAAAGAAGCACAAATAAGTCATCAGATAATAACAGATCCATATTCCAAGACTATAAAAAACATATAGCCAAGGATTATTCAAACCTCTGATAGAAATAATACCTTGCCAGAAGCCTTTGATAATGCCTAAAACTTTGAAATAGATTTTAGAGTTTTTTACAATTGGCCTCGAAATTATAAAGTAGGTGATGATCGGTAGTAAAATCAACACTCCGATTATAATAAGTGGGTTTTCAGTAAAAACAGAAAGCTTAGAACCTATAAAATCGCTACCGCTAAACAGTCTGATCAAAGCCTCATATTCAAACAAGAGAGAAAATAAAATAACAGTAAGTAAACCTATAACATCTACAACACGCTCCGTTACCACAGTTCCAAAAACTTTTTCAAATTCTATGTTTTCATATTTAGCTAGAGAGGCAGGTCTGGCAGCTTCGCCTATCCTAGGGAATCCAAGATTAGCAAAGTAGCCTAACATAAGTGTGAAGTAAGAATTAGAAGTACTTACTTTATATCCCATTGGCTCTAGAGCTTGCTTCCATCGCCAAGCTCTAAACAAATTGCTTAGCGTATAAATACCCAATACGATTATTAACCAAATAGAATTAATAGATTTAAAATCATCGACTAATTTTCGAAGCAAAGTATGCTCATCAGGATCTAATCCTTTTAGTATCATCTCTTCTGCATACTGTGCAGACTGGTTAGCGTACATCTTAAATAAAATGTACCCACCAAGAAATGTGAAGACGACTAAAAAAATAAGTTGCTTAGGGGTTACTCTCAACTGTTAAGAATCCAATTGATTTTTTTCATTAGGAAAGATCGTGATTGGTTTATGTGCTTTGGCTTCGTCAACAGTCATGTAGCCATAAGATATGATGATAACTATATCGCCGACCTCTACTTTTCTTGCTGCTGCCCCATTTAAGCAGATTACACCAGAGCCCCGCTCTCCTGGGATTACATAAGTCTCTAGTCGCTCACCGTTATTATTATTAACGATTTGCACCCTTTCACCCTCGTAGATCTTGGCTGCTTCGAGTAAATCCTCATCTATCGTGATAGAACCTACATAGTTAAGCTTTGCTTCAGTAACTACTGCTCTATGGATTTTTGATTTGTGTATTTTTAGTAACATAGGTCACAAATTTATAAATATTTAAATATGTCTAATAAACGCTGCTATTCAGCTATAATTTCAACTTTGAGGATGTTTTAAAATCATATTATCTATGAGTCTTACGTCTCCCGCCCACACTGCTGCGCATGCAACTATGTAGTCTTCTTTCTTAACATTCTTTACAGGAAGGAGCGTATTTCCATTTACAATCCTAAAATATTCTGGTTTAAAGTCTGTAATCTTAAATCCTTTCATTGCATACGATTCAATTTGCTTAGGGGTATAGCCTAGATTGAGTAATTCTCGCGCTTCTAAAAGAGTATGATGTAATATATCTGCTCTTGATTTTATATGCTTTTCTAATCTCACATTTCTTGAGCTCATCGCTAGACCTGACTGTTCTCTTTTGATCGGACATACTACTAGCTTAGTAGGAATGTTAAGTTGATTGATCATATGCTGTATAATCGTAAACTGCTGAAAATCCTTCTGGCCCATAAACAACATTGTAGGCTTAACAATATCTAGCAATCTCTTTACCACTTGAGCTACTCCCTTAAAATGTCCTGGCCTAAACTCTCCTTCCATCACCTTATCTAATTTGCCAAGTCGTAGTTTTAATTTGGACTTAGTGCCTTTAGGGTAGATGTCCTTCACGCTAGGAGCAAAAACGATATCACATTTTGCAGCTTCTAAGATCTTTACATCAGCGCTAAGCGTGCGTGGATATTTATCTAGATCTGATGCATCATTAAACTGTGTAGGATTTACAAAAATGCTACAGATCGTGATATCACATTTTGTAACACTTGATTTGATCAGACTTGCATGTCCATCATGCAATGCGCCCATGGTAGGGACATAGCCTATTTTCTTTTTTCCATATGCACTTGCTAATAACTTGTGCAGCTCTCCTACTGTCTTTGCTATTTTGATTCTCTTTGCCATTGTTACTTTTTATACCACTCTGCTAGTGTTTTTTCTGATAACTTATTTTGTGGTGTGTAATCCTTCTCTGGATATCCTTCGTGCCCCATACCATTAGGAAACCACTTCCAGATAAAACCCCCAGCCCAAAAATCCTGATCCCAAAAAGATGCAAGCAAACCATCTATCGCATTCGCTTGTGCCTGCTCATTAATTGATAGTTGGTTCACATTTTTTTCTAATTCCCAAGCTCTGTGTGCGCAGCCATCTACTGATAAATATCCATACTCTGTAAACATAATTTGCTTGCCTTGCTGCTGGCTATACTTCTTCAGTTGCTTTACTATTGGTTGCCACTTTTTGAGTAACTCAGCTTTCTGAGGCGTTTTTGTCTTTGTCAATGGGAAGTACGCGCTTATCCCAACATAATCTAGATCATCCCAAAACGGTACATCCTCGTAAGAATCCCAATTTGCTGAATACACTAATTTACCTTTGTATACTGATCTGATATCTTTGATTAATTGTCTCCAATATTTTTCTCTTTTCTTCACTGCGATTTTAAACTCTGTGCCAATACATAGCATTTCTATATCATAAGAGATAGCAATATCTACAAAATGAAAAATGTACTCTCTGTATGACTGCTCCCATGATAACCAGTCTCCCTCTCGCTTAAAATCAAGTTCGCCTACCCATCCTCCTGGTATGTATATCTGGGGCTTGAGCATCACTTTGACATCCTTCTCGTGCGCCAGTGTTGTAGATTTTATAATGCCTTCTTTCGTTTCTCCCCACCATTGCCACGGTGAATTATGTGTTACAGTATTCTGTCCATTGCGAGTATACCCGAATGGCACTACTGCAATCCAAGAAGCGTTTACAGATTTAACATTGGGGATAGGATTACTGGTAAATGGCTTTGGAGGTGCTACTAAGGTTATACCTTTAATTTTGCCATCAGCGAAAGTATGTACTGCTTCATCAGGTTCTGTCGAACAAAAACTTAAAAAGCATAAAAGAACCATTAATCTAATCATAACCGCTTCTACCTTTGATTCAATTAAAAATTAAAACTACTGGATTAGGACAGTTTTGGTGATAGTGGTCTTGCCTAGTCTTTGTACACACTCCTGGGTAGTCATCAATATTACCTTCCATATCTATAATCAGTTGTAAGTGTAGATGAGGTGCCCACCCTCCATTAGTAACTGGAGTACCTATGTAACAAAAATTTTGCCCTTTCTTAATTTCTTGACCTACTGACAATTCGTCTATTCCTTTATCTGATAAATGACCATACAAAGAGTAAAACGTAAAATCATCTATAGAATGTTTCAATACAATCGTATATCCATAATCCAATGGCGAATTATTATACTTGATACCATACACTTCAGCATCCAGGGGAGCATAAATAGGTTGAAAAGGAGTTGTCCAAAGGTCAATACCTAAATGAATTGTGCGTTTCTCCTCTTCAGATTTAAATAGTGGACTTGTCCAATAAAAATCTCTTTCTTCCTGGTAGCCTCCAATAGCAATTTTTTGACTTCGCTGAGTAAGTTTTGATTTGATATAGTTATCTATTCCTTCAATCACATCCATACCGCGGATTTCATCATTATTTA
>CALFUQ010000336.1 GCA_937929885.1 uncultured Saprospiraceae bacterium | reverse complement strand
TGTCTAGATGTACCAGTAAAGTTGGCAATATCTTGTTGAGTGAGACTATGATTAAGTAACATCTCGAATCCTACTTGTCTACCAAAGTTCTTAGCATTATCCTTTAGGAATTCGATGATTCGTGTTCTCGCATCTTTGATGATTAGAGATTCTAATCTTCTTTCAGTGTTTTTAAGTTTTCTGCCTAGCATCATAAATACTTTCTGGCTAAACTCAAAATTGTTTCTCATCAGCTCTCTGAATATATCAGAATTCAATACAAAGTAGTGAGCGCTGTGGTCCATTGCTTGCGCAAATTCCGTTCTCTTCTCATCTCCAAGAGCACTCCACTCACCGAACATAGTCATTGGGTGAATGATATTCTTGATTACTTCTTTAGCCTCTTCTGAGTGGACTCCGATTTTAACGGTCCCTTTGTACAGAAAGAATAGTGATACACATGGATCACCAGCTAAATAGATAAAGTGATGTTTTCTTGTTAGTTTCTCTTCGACCTTCTGGCTAAGCTGGTATAGCTCTCCTTCAGAGAGAGAATCAAATAGTGGAAATTCTCGTAAGAAGTGTATTCTCTCGAAAATGTCAGTTTTTAGGTTTGTCTTCATTTTTAGGTTTCATTCTCATTTAAAACTTAAATGGCATATCAGAAATATGCCTACATATAAACTGACACCTAAATGACAAGAAAACCCCTAGAATGCTTCGATAAAACTTGAAAAATGTGGATAAGTATCCTAGTTAGTTAAAACTTGATACTGTGTGTAGATGAGCTATACCCTGCGAATATTCCTAAACCATTATCAATATTCGTAAAATTGGTAATTGGAGCAGAAAATCCACCATCTTCTTGCTGAGTTTGTTTTGCTCTAGTCTGCAGATACTGGTAGTAGTCTTTGGTAGTTGACCGCGTCTCGAAAAATATATTCTTAATCAAAGCTCCTGGCTTTACTGGGATAAGCGTAGATACGCTAATCGTAATCTCATTACCGCTTAATTTGGTCATATCCACAAAGATTCCTTCTTCCAAATAGAATTGCTTTACAGCGTTTTTCTCAACTGTTGGATCTTCGATTTCAAATTTTTGGAATTCATCGCTAATGTTGGTTTTATACGTTGGAATTATATGTAACCAAGCAGGCATCACTTCAGGTTCTTCTAACTGAATCGTCAGATCAAAGAAGTAATCGTGAGCACTGTTAACAGTAGCTATTTCGGTATTGCTAAACTCTGCTTTCGCAATGTTAATCTCAGCTGGTATAACCGTTCTAGAGAAAATAGTATCTATATCAGAATCAGGAACAAAGGCCCTTAATTCATACTCACCACCTACTGTAGGTCTAAATTGCTGATTTCTAAGTATATATCTGTTGGTACTGTTCTTATAAGAAAACCTAAGACTACTCCCTTGTAATCCTGTACCCATTAATTCTATCTCCGCTGACTCAGGAAATGAAATGCCCGTAAGATGACTTACAGAAACTGCAGCTTGGACTGCCTCGTCAGGGGAAATTATGCTATGAACTACAAGTTCATCCCCATCAATGGAAGTTAGTGGACTGCCTACACGCTCAACACATGATGACGCAGCGATCGCCACAAAAGCTAATATGTAGATAAAATTTTTCACTAGGGTGTTAGTTTCAACTCTTCTATAATCTGAGACAATAATATTGAATTAAAGTCACGATAAAAGAATTTTTAAATCTATTTAACAATGACAAAAATAAACCATATGACCTCAAATAAGTGTCAGATGTTTTGCGTATCAGGCGTAATATTTAGTTGCCTAGATTCATACCTATAAAATCAAAAACCGTGCTAGATATTTAGTTGATAATGAATTTATTACAAATTCTCCATTTTGATAATATCAAAATGCCAAATTGTAGCTAAATGAAGGTAATATTCCGAATAAACTGGTCTGATAAAATTCTATCGCATTAGGATCTAATAAACTTCTTTGAACCTCAGTAAAAAGTGGATTAAATCTATTGTAAGCATTGTAAACTCCTATACTAATCTTCTGCTGCCCCCAAGTATATTTGTTATAAAAATTAAAAGAGAGGTCTAATCGGTGATAATCTGGTAGTTGTGCATTATTAAGCTCTTTGTACAGAGGTATGATGACTGGCCGATCATCATTAACCCTAAGAAATCGCTCTGGAGCACTGTAAGCAGTACCAGTCCCATAAGTCCAGTTAAAGGTAAACTCCGCATTATCATTAATCTGATACAGGAAGTTCATTTTTACACTATGAAGCCTATTGAACGATGAAGGAAATGGATCTCCTAAATTTAAATCTTCGAATTGACGAGTTGAGTTTGACCATGTGTAATTGACCCAGCCATTGACTTTGCCTAATCGTTTTCTGATATCAAACTCTAGCCCATATGCTTCTCCAGTCCCGACAACTACCTCTTGTTCCCAATCCCTTGTTTCTATAATTGAGAATATCCCTCCCTCTTGGCTTGCAATTACATTATTCATATCCTTTAAAAAACCTCCAGCACTGAAAGTATAATTTTTACCAAAATCAAATTCTAACCCTGCACTTGCTTGTCTAGCTTGCTGTGGCTCAATAAATTCCGTCGAAGGCAACCAAACATCGTTAGGAAAGCCTAATCCAGCATTTGAGAGCAAGTGTAGAAATTGATTCATATAAGAGACCGCACCTTTAAAAGCAAATCCTTTGAATAATTTCCAATTCATAGCAAAGCGAGGCTGAATGGAGGTATAATTTTTAGAATTCACAGAAATCATAGAGGCATGTGCACCTAGATTAAACCTTAGACCTCCTAGTGTTACTTCATTCTCAACATAAGCTCGAAACTCATCTCCGATAATATTTGGCTCATCGAGTGCAGTGGCAAGATCATCTATGGTTAAGAATGTAGATGCTGGATCTGGGTAATCTTGATGCGAAAGAGAAATTATCCCTGGGTTAAACTCATGGCGTACCGCATTACCTCCTACCCTTAAAGAGTAATTATTACTAATCAAAAAGTTAAGATCAAGGTTTGCTCCGTAATCTTGGATCTCAGACTTAAATAACTGAGCAACAAAAGTAGTGGTAGTGTCTGTCTCTGTTGGGAAAAATTGTTTACTCCTAGAATTCTCAAATAAGGAAAAGTCGAACTTACTGTAGTGCAAAGACAAATTTGCGAATACCTTCTTACCTAGGTTTGCATTCCATCTGAATGTCCCTATTTGATTTCCCCATTGCCAAATATTCTCAGTGAACTCCTGTAATTCCTGGTCGACTAATGGGCCTGTAGTAAAATTACTAATATCTAGTGCATCCCGATTAAACCGATCTTGACCACCATACCATCCGAAAATTATACGATTGCTATCGTTGAGTTTAATATTCAATTTTCCATTGAGGTCATAGAAATAATAATTAAACGATCCTTCGTTCTCTGTGAAAAATTCGCTCCCTTGTTTTATCCAAGGATCTAATATGGTCCGTCTACCTGATAAGATGAATGAAACTTTATCTTTTACAATAGGTCCTTCGATTGTTCCCTTAACTGCAGCTGTTCCTAGGTTAACGTCTCCATGAAAACTTTTGATTGAACCATCCTTGGTCCTAATATCTAGCACTGAGGCTAGTCTTCCTCCATACCGTGCTGGGAATCCGTTTTTGATAAGCTTAGCACTCTTAATCATGCTACTATTAAAAATCGAAAATATCCCTAGTGCATGACCAGCATTGTATACAGGTACGCCATCCAAGAGTATAAGGTTATGATCAACACCCCCACCACGCACATGTAATCCACCGAATCCATCTGCGCCTGTCGATATTCCAGATTGCAACTGTGCCATTCTCAGGATATCAGCTTCTCCCCCTAATGAAGACATAGAGCCTAACTTTTCTACAGGGAGGACTTCTAGATCTTCGATTTCTTCTTGAGGGTTAATATGCTTATCTATGATTACAACTTCATTAAGCAATATTCTACCATCAAGCTCAACGTTCATCTTCTTATCACTATCCATTTCTAGGTTTAGTACCTGCTTTTGATACCCTAAGTAGGAGAAAACAACCTGACGCTCGCCTTTAGGTAATTTGATACTATAGAAGCCTGAGTTGTTAGATACTACTCCAAAACTACGTTCATACTCATCATAGATATTTGCAGCAATTAATGTTTCTCCTGTTTCTTTGTCTGTCAAGTATCCACTTAATGTAAAAAGGTCATCCAGATTAGCATAGTCATCCTTGACTACGATAAGTTCGTTACCTACTATCTTATACTTTAAATCTGTATCTTTTAGAATGTTCTCTAGTACTAGGCCTAATCTTTTAGTCCGCACAAAGAATGGCTCAATGACTTTTTGAGGAATTATATCATCATTGTAAGAAATGTTAACACCAGATTTATCACTGAGTTCTATAAGAATCTCTTTGAGCGTTTTATTCTTGGCAGAATAGTTAATGAGAATCTCATCAGGCAGCGCTGATTGAGCCAAAAGACCAATTACAGAAAATGTTAAAATCGTTGCAGTTAGTAGCAGCCTTTTCATACTGGCAGTTCCTTCTTGAATTGAGCTCTAGATTTCTATTTCTTTAATATTTTTTAGAAATCATATTTCCCATATGGGGTAATGCTTTATTAGACCCTAAAGTCTACACATTATAACTCTCAATTACATTGAAATAGTGCAAATAATCTGCCACATCTAATTTGACATTGGTAAATCTTTACGAACAGCTTAACTTATTGGTTTTCAAGCTATAATTACCAATTTGTTTAACACAAAAGGATCATGAGAATCATAGACAAAAAAAATCACCACTGATAAGAACCAGTGGTGATGGGTATTATTTTATCTTTTTAAAATGTTACTTAGTACAACTGAACTCTGTAATGGTAAAGCTACCGTCAACATTTTTAGTGTATTTAATTTTATGACTTTCTGGTATTATCACATCAAAGAAGTACTCTATAGAACTTGTATGAGGAAGATTTGGAGAAGTAATCGCATTACAAGCGCTATCTACTCCTTTCTCATTCATTACTATCTCTACTCCGAAGTATGTTTGAAGATCACTTACAACAGTTGCAAGATTATCAGACTTAAAAGAAAGTCCAGCTTTTCTCCAGTTAGCTACATTTCTAGATGCAATATTTTCTACCTCAATCTTACCATCTTGATTAAAAGCCTTCTGCTTCTCTTTTACAATTTTAGAGTCACCATCAAATTCTAATTCTACACTCCCTTCTATAACCGACACTTCTATATTCTTATCATCAGTATCAACTGTAAATTCTGTGCTGATAGCTTCTACTATACCAGTTGCAGTTTCAACCATGAATGGTTTCGGAGATTTAGCTACTTTAAAGTATGCTTCTCCAGTTAACTGTATAACTCTATCTGATTTAAATGATTCTGGATACTTGATTTCACTATTTTCATTAAGCCAGATAGTAGATCCGTCTGCTAAAGCGTATGAGCCAGCAGTTGATTCTGTCATTGTATTATCTGCAAGTGAATTCTTGAGAAGGAAAATAAGGGCTACTATAGCTAAAAATGAAGCCGCCAAAGGCAATAGTTTCCTAGTAGGTTTCATTCTCATTACCTTGGCGGGCTGTCCTTCATTTTCTGTCTTGATATCTTTTATTGGGTCAGGTGCTTGTTCTTGAGATATTTCTACCTCTTCCTGGCTCTGATTTGCCTCTTCCTGACTCTGATCTGCTTGTTCGCTCTGGATTCTATCCTGGAATTTAGCAAAAGCGGCATCTGCATTAAACACAACATTAGGACTATATCCTTCTGCCTGGTTCCATATATCGCCCAGCTCTGTCTCTAGTGATGAATATTCTGCGTCTACATCTACTTCCATTAGTTTGTCTAATAGATTAGATTCTGCGGAATTTATCTCTCCCGTAAGCTTCTTATGAAGCAAGTGATATGGTGTGTGTTTCTGCATTGTTACCCGTTAATGATATCGAGACACTCCTATTTGAAGTCCCCCCCTATTAGCAAAAAAATTATTTTCAACTACTCGTGACATACGGATAAACCGTTGCTCGGAGTATTTTTAAAGCGTTCGATATCTGGTTTTCCACCGTCTTTATTGAGATATCGAGGCTTTGAGCTATCTCTTTGTACGACATATTTTCGAATCTACTCATGGAAAACACGATTCTACACCGCTCTGGTAATCCATCAATTGCCGTATTGATGACATCTTGTAATTCTTGTAATTCAAGATTTTGCTGTCCTTCCTCTCTACTTACTAGATCCAATTCATGGATCTTCTCCTCTTCATCAAATTTTATCTTCTGATCCCTTATATGGTTGAGTGCCTTATTAATTGCAGCTCTTCTAAGATAAGCTTTCAGAGATGTTTGTATTTCTATTTTGTCAATTTTTCTCCACAGTTCGTAATACACTTCTTGCACTACGTCTTCTACTGTAACAGAATCTGCTATGATTTTATACACAGCATGGCACATATAGTTGTAATACTGCTTAAACAGCGCGTTTATTGCTTTTTCCTTGTCTGTATGTACCAGACTTAGAATTTCATGATCTTCAAGCTTTTCCATCAACCAACTATTTCGGCAGTTTATTCAATAATAAAATACCCATATGATAAAAATCGCTAATATATAACATTTTACTTGACAAGCGTTTATCACATCGACATAAAATGTTAATCTCAATAGTTAAATTTGAACCAAATCTTTTTTTATTCATCAACTATTAATAACCTGAAATGCGCTATATAACTTTATTCTTTCTAGCTACAACTATTCTATTCTCGTGTAAAAATGAGGCCAAAAAGGTCACTGATGCAGCAGAAAAGGTAGTAAATACCAAGAAGTATACACTTAGTCCATTCGATTCGTCGCCTAGTTTCCCTGGTGCTACCCTATCTGATATGAATTATACAGCTGGAAAGTTCTCATTTGGAGTATCTGGAGGTGATTATACGCTTGGATCTCAAACTACGGATGCACCTCAGAAGATGTGCGCAAACTCTGCTAAAGGGCAGCATATTCACCTAATTGTGGATAATAAGCCATATTCTGCTCAGTATATCTCTGAGTTTGTCTATGATGTTGAAGATGGTGATCATACCATTTTGGCATTCTTATCAAGATCATATCACGAGAGTATTAAATCTCCGGGAGCTTCAATAGTGCAGAAAGTAAACGTAAAGGACAAGAAAATAACTTCTACTGCTGATGTAGATGGTCCAATGTTATTTTACAGTAGGCCAAAAGGAACCTATTCAGGTGATGATACGAAAAAGGTAATGCTAGACTTTTTTGTAAAAGATGCGACTTTAGGGAATGGCTATACAGTTAAAGCTGATATCAATGGAGAAGAGCATATAATCGATAAATGGCAACCATACTATATTGAAGGTTTACCAATGGGTGAAAACAATATCACACTTACCCTTTTAGATAAAGATGGAGCAAAGGCAGATGTGGACTTAAATCCTGTCACAAGAACATTTGTATTATTAGCTGAGCCCGTTGCAAAATAAAGTCTAAAACAGTTGTCTTATAAGTTGCAGGGGTATATTTTTGCAGCCGCTTATTAATCGAAATAAGTAAAGATATTTACGGTGGTTGTAGCTCAGTTGGTTAGAGCATCGGTTTGTGGTACCGAGGGTCGCGGGTTCGAATCCCGTCTTCCACCCAAAAACGGGAATTCTCGAAAGAGGTTCCCGTTTTTTTATTTTATCAATTCATGATTTGAAAATCGAACGAGCGAATTGGCAATCGCGAGAACTTGCCAAAAGAGACTTAATACATCCAATTAACTTGGCTCACAAATTATAGACAGATTAATAGTCAAGTTTGTTAGATTGCCTCTAAGATGAAATCATATCATTCATCAAACTCTTAAGGCTTACACGATTATAGACTAACTGCACTAACCTTTCATACTCCTTTACAAATCGTTCATTTTCCCCAAGGCTGCCAAAGATCTCTTTAAGACTAAGAAATGCAAGTACACTATTCTCAGTCATGCTGGCTACCGATTTCAGTTTATCCTTGTTTACGTCTGTAATATCCAATGGTTCATTATTTTCATTCACAGCCTTATCACTATAGTAACACCATACTGCAAGGATCAAAGTAGCATATTTAATACTCCCTCCATTTTCTAAATTGTCATGAATTGTTGGAATCAAGAACTTTGGCAATTTTGCAGAACTCTCCGAGCAGATTCGACTGACACTATCCTTTATATTGGGGTTAGCAAACCGCTGTTCAAGGCTATCTTTGTATTCTTCTATATCAATTCCCTGAATAGTATCTAAGATCGGCGTTACTTCCAAATCCATGAATTTCCTCATAAACTTTGCAAAAACGGGATCTGCCATACATGAATTAATTGTTGGGTGTCCATGCACAGCACCTGGAATCCCTAAAGCAGAATGTCCAGCATTTAAGAGTCTAATTTTCATTTTCTCATAAGGGCTGACATTCGGTACGAATTGAACTCCTAACGTTTCTAATGGTGGCCTACCAGTAGTAAATTTATCTTCTACCACCCACTGTATAAATGGTTCGCATGTAACTGGCCACTCATCGTTTATTAGATGAGTATCTTTTAAGTAATCAATATCCGCGGCAGTAGTTACAGGAGTGATCCTATCTACCATGGTGTTGGGAAAAGTAACTTCTTGCTCGATCCAGGCAGCCAACTCTGGATCTTGTTTTTCAGCAAAGACTGACAACATTTTACGTGCTACATCTCCATTATGTTGAATATTATCACATGATAAAATAGTAAAGGGGCTTAGTCCATTTGCTCGACGTTGTCTTAACGCTGCAGTCAAATAACCAAAGACTGTTTGGGGTTCATTAGGATTTTGAAGCTCTGATTGAACATCAGTATTGTCAAAATTAAATTCTCCAGTTTGAGGATTAAAATTATAACCTCCTTCAGTAATTGTAAGCGAGACAATCTTGGTGTCTGGATGTGCCATTTTTTCTACCACAAGACCTGGCGTATCTACAGCTAGTAACATCTCT
>CALFUQ010000335.1 GCA_937929885.1 uncultured Saprospiraceae bacterium | reverse complement strand
CTTTATGTCCATGCCGATATTATCTGCTTTCATGGTAGGACTACTATGGAAAAATGTGGAAGCTAAGGCTGTCATCATCTCCGTTGTATTAAGCGTATTGTTGTATGCATTTTTTACCAGGGTGTGGCCTATGTTGCCAGGAGGTAATTACATACATATGATGGCGATTACTTTGTTGTTCGGTGTACTCACTGCACTGTTTCTCAACAAGTTTATCTATAAAAATAAAGCAGTATGGGATGCTCATAATGTTTTTGGTCGTAACGCAAGCCTGCAGTCATGATGAAACTAGGGGTTTGTTATTATCCTGAGCATTGGCCTACCGCTATGTGGGCGACTGATGCTGCTGAGATGAAGTCGATTGGACTGTCTCTCGTACGCATAGGAGAGTTTGCCTGGAGTAGGCTAGAGCCGAAAGAAGGTACGTTTGATTTTAGCTGGTTGGATGAAGTGATAGAGATACTTTATGGCGCTGGTCTCCAATTTATCTTAGGTACACCTAGTGCTACGCCACCTAGATGGATGCTAGATAAGTTTCCAGACCTGCTGGCCTGGGATGAAGGAGGACGACCAAGAGAATTCGGATCTAGGAGGCATTATTGTCATTCGCACGAAGCTTATATGCATGTTGCAGCGGAGATGGCGGAGCGACTAGCAAAGCGATACGGGAATCATCCTGCTCTCTATGCATGGCAGACTGATAACGAATATGGATGTCATGATACCGTTCGATCTTATAGTCCACTTGCCACAATAGCTTTTCAGAACTGGCTGTCTAATAAATACAAAACTATCACTGAGCTCAATCAGCGATGGGGAAATGTCTTCTGGTCTATGGAGTACGACTCTTTTGATCAGATTGGTCTTCCTAATCTGACTGTGACAGAACCTAACCCTAGTCACAAGTTGGATTTTTATAGATTCTGTTCTGACCAGGTGGTAGTTTGGAATCAAGCACAAATAGCAGCCATTAGACCGCATACTGATAAGCCTATCTTTCATAATTATATGGGAAGGATTACGGAGTTTGATCATTTCAAATTAGGGGAGGATATGGAGATTGCTACTTGGGATACTTATCCGCTTGGGTTTTTGGAAGATCGATCTGATAGAGACGAATCATTTAGACATAAATATCAATATACTGGAGATCCTGACTTTCAGGCTTTTCATCATGATCTTTACCGAGCTGTTGGTAAGGGTAGATGGGGAATCATGGAGCAGCAACCTGGTCCCGTGAACTGGGCACCGTACAATCCAGCACCTGCTCGAGGGATGGTAAGAGTATGGACGCTAGAAGCTATGGCGCATGGGGCAGAATTCGTCGCTTATTTCAGATGGAGGCAATTGCCCTTTGCACAAGAGCAGATGCACTCAGCCTTGAAGCGACCAGACAACCGACCTTCAGAGGTTCTAGATGAGATTCGTTTGTTAAACGAGGATCTAAAAAAATATAGTAGTTCAGAAAATCATAAAGCTCAAGTAGGGCTAATTTTTGACTATGAAAGTCAATGGGCGTGGGAAGTACAACCGCAAGGCCAGGACTTTGATTATTTTAGATTGGTCTACGATTTTTACTGTGGTCTGCGTCAACTTGGTTTAGATGTAGATATCCTTCCTCCAGATGGACAGTCAGTAGATAACTATGCAGTGGTATTAGTGCCAGGACTATTCTCACTTAATGACCAGCTTATGGAAGCACTCTCAAGTTTTACTGGAGAATTATTACTTGGCCCTCGCACGAATATTAAGACTAAAGATTTTCATATCCATCCTGACTCAGTATCTCAGCTTATGCAAATAGATCTTAAACTAGATCAGGTAGAGACGCTGCGTCCTACAGAAACTAGAAATGTTGAGGGGATTGGTACTTTTCATTCGTGGATAGAGTCGCTTCAGGTGAACGGTGAATCCGTACCTCCGCTACTGTATAAAAACGATAGGACTTATCTAGGCGGTTGGCCCGATAAGGAGACGATGATATCTGTTCTTAGGAATTGTGCGGAGCGGGCGGGGATCGCAATTGAGGATCAGGAGGATGGGGTGCGATTGCGGAATGGATTTGTGGTGGGGTATGGGGAAGCTAGTTTTGAGTTATCGAAGTGATGACACTGGTTAAACATAAAAATAGATAGCCAAGAAGTGACAAAAGCTACCGCCAAGCACAAACACATGAAAAATCCCATGGTTAAACTTTAAAGTTTTAAAACTGTAGAATACAGCTCCTACTGTATAGAGCACGCCGCCCAATGCAACCAAGCTAAGACCAGTTGGGTGTAGATTTTCCATGAGCGGTTTGATAGCGAAGATGGCTATCCAGCTTATGAGCACATACATAAGTGTCGACAGACGATCAAATTTACCAGTAAAGAATAACTTGAGTATTATACCCGCGATGGCCAAACCCCAGATGGCTCCAAACAACCAATCACCTGATGAACCCTCTAAAGTAATGGTGGTAAATGGTGTATAACTACCAGCTATTAAAAAAAAGATAGCAGCATGATCAACGATGTTGAGTAATCTTCTACGATTGGGCTCTTTAGCACTATGATACAAAGTAGATGCTGCATACAAGATGATCAAGCTGAATCCGTAAATAATGAAGCTGTAATAATGTAATTGATTATCATAATGCTGCGCTTTCAATATCAGAAAGTAGGTGCCTATAATGCTAAGCACAAAACCTAATCCGTGAGAAATGATATTGAATCTTTCTTCATCGGCAGGATAGAAATGAACAATCGATTCTTTTTCTTCATTCATTGGAGCGCGAAGATGCGAAGTTTATTCTTTATGGAAGAGAGGTCGTGGTTGAGTAAAAAAACCAAAGCCATCAGAAAAATAAGAAGAGTAGGTATGATTAGGTCCTTTCGGTCTTACCTTCTCGAGATTGGTTTATTGTTCAAATCAAACTGACAACTTCGGCATTATTTATATCAATTAGAATCTAGCTTATAAAGTTCTAATTGTTCTATTTTTTTTATTAGCATGTCCGCATAATGAGGAGCGGTCGCGTAGCCACAAGCTTTTATGGTATGTGCCCAAGCTTTATAATCTGTCTTTGGTAATTCGAAGAGTGGACTATAGTGTGGTGTAAGCGTAAGGAAATTAGAGTGATCAATAAATGAATCAAACACATGGTCGTATGACCTAAAGCAAGATTTAATTAAATCTCCATTCTCATCAAGATCATCATCTTTCACAAAATAAGTTTTACCTCGCCAGTAACTTTTACACTTGATTCCAAAATGGTTATTGGCAACACTAGCGAGTTTGCTTTTCCCATTGCCAGTTTCTATGAGTGCTTGGCCGAGCTTAATACTTGCAGGGATACCTGTGCGGTGCATCTCGACTATTGCGAAATCTTTATATTTATCAATATAAGATAGGGCAGGGTTGTCCTCTTTTTTGAATGAGCAAAAGGTGAGAAAAATACAGAATAGGGTTATTATATGAGTTCTAATCATAGTCTACTGGTTCAATCAAATATAGTAATTTCAAACTTTATGCCATCAAAACCCACAGATACACATTACTTAAAACTTTAACATGTTACCTCGTTCAAATCGATGAGAAAAATTTTAGCAAAAGACCCTATCATGGCATCTATCATGAAGGAGGTGAAACTCCCCAAGATCGCCCGTGCAGCCAATGTTTTCAATGCTTTGCTATCTTCAATCACCTCTCAGCAATTATCTACAAGAGTTGCAGAGGTGATTTACGGACGAGTATGTGATCTATATCCCAAAAAGGTGCTTACTCCCAAAATGATTTTGGCAACAGACAGAGAGACCTTCAGGTCAGCAGGACTTTCTAATCAAAAGACAAACTACTTTTACAACATTGCTAACTTCTTTAACGAGCCAAGCAATAAGAGGAGGCAATGGAGCCGTATGACTAATGATGAGATTATCGATAAGCTAATTACGATCAAGGGAGTAGGGAAGTGGACGGTACAGATGATCTTAATGTTTACGCTGGAGCGAAAGGATGTATTTCCAGTAGATGATCTAGGTATCCAACTGAGCATAAAGGAATATTATGGTATCACTAGCGAAAAGAAGCAGTTAAAAATCGAGATGGAGCAGATAGCTGCAAAATGGTCCCCACATAGAACGCTTGCTTCTCGTTATCTTTGGGCGGCAAGAGACAAGTAATCTTTTATGAATAGAGTGATAGGCGAATATATCGGTACAGTGGGTGGGCCCTTGCTTATCATATTTGGTGCAATGCATGGTAATGAGCCAGCGGGAGTGAGGGCTATAGACCTTACGCTTAAGATGCTGGAAGTAGAGCCTATTAAAAATCCTTCATTCGAATACAAGGGTGTGATGCTTGGCTTGATTGGGAATGTTGCTGCCTATAAAAGAAAAGATAGATTTATCAACAGGGATCTTAATCGTTGCTGGACTAAACAGAATATCGATGGGCTTACTAAAAAGGAAAAACTTAATGAAGAAGAAGTGGAACTCCGAGAATTGAACGAGATCGTTAGAAAGTCAATTATTAAACACCAACCTTCTGAGGTTGTTTTTTTGGATTTACATACTACGAGTTCTGATGGAGGGATATTTTCGATAGTAGGCGATGATGAGAGGAGTTTAGAAATTGCTAGAGAAATATACGCCCCTGTTGTTTTAGGAATGTTAGAAGGGTTGCGAGGAACTACACTACATTACTTTACAGCAGCTAATTTAAATTATAAAGCTTCAGCAATTACTTTTGAGTCGGGTCAGCATGAAGATCCGCTATCGGTGAACAGAGCGGTAGCTGCAATTATAAATTGTATGCGAACCATAGCTTCAGTCAAGGAT
Source organism: uncultured Saprospiraceae bacterium (assembly GCA_937929885.1). Lineage (GTDB taxonomy): Bacteria > Bacteroidota > Bacteroidia > Chitinophagales > Saprospiraceae > CALFUQ01. The sequence goes on along the minus strand of CALFUQ010000335.1, from coordinate 1,357 downwards.
ACAGATGTAGAAAACCAACATGATAGTATCTTGCAGCAGTATTCTCAAAACCTCCCAGAAGTGGCACGGCTCTTATATAAACATAACATAGAAATTGGAGATGACTTTAGAATGAGTCCAGGTTATCATAATTTTCAGAAAGTTGAGAATGGAGAAGTACTGGCAAAAGATATTAACGGTGATATTAAGAGTAAAAGTGATGGCATGATCCTTATGCCCTTGTATCAAAAGAAAGGGGAGGATGGATTTTTTATAATAAAAGATGAGTAAGAAAAAAATGAAGATTAAAGAAAAACATATCAATGCAGTATTAGATCTCATCGATCAGGATGACTTTAATATGGAAGAAGTAATGCAAAAGGTTGATGAGAAGATTCCAACTATTTTAGGTTATAGCTTGTCGGATAATTTTAGTTTGCTTACAGATGAGGAGAAGGATTATTTTGAATATCTGGGTTTAACTATTCTAATAGCAACGCTTAACACTGTTGAGTCAGTGAAAGATAAGACAGAGGAAGAGGTTGGAGCTATCGAAGAAAAGATCTGGGAGAAAATGGACTTAAATAAAAGCAAAGATTTTAATGAGCAGCTCAACGCATTTTTTGAGGATACTCAGGAGGAAGACCTGATGGCATTTATAGAAGACGGACTTACACCTGAAGAAAATGATTTTGTGAGTGCTGCTGGGAGGGAGCTAATGTTTGTTGGACTTACTACTATGGTGGAGGCGTTATATGGTTAGGCGGTTTTGCGATAACTCATTATCCATTAAGAGTAAATCTAGAATACGATCTCTAGGTACAAACTTCTGCTTATCGGCTAATCCCAAACCAACTATTGCACTTCTGATAATAGCTTCTGATTCAATTAAACCTTTACAGTAATAATTGCCTGCAGCCTCTACTGCAGCTAATGGCATAAGCCCTATCAGTTCTGAACCCGTTACCTTCACACCTAGTTTTGAAGCTTCTTCTTTTATCGCTTCATAGACTTCATGAGCAGGCGTTTCTTGAAAGTTTGTGATGTTAGTAGATACTTGAGCACATCCAAATTCATCTACAAACCAGCCGATAGCTTTAAGGTGTTTAAATTTTCCAGGAGTTCCTTTGTAACCTGAAGTTCTTATTATTCTAGCAATGCGATTAGCAACTTTTACATCCTCCGAAGCAAGATTAATATTGAAAGCAAGTAAGAGGTCTCTTACCCCTAACACCGTTGCGCCAGTCTGTTTGTTAAATGTAGCTGGACCAAAATCTGGTGACCAGCCATCTTCTAAGATTTTCTCAGGAAATTTTTCGTATCCACCTTTTCTAATTTGTTCAAGTCTTTTTCTGTGGGGTTTAGTTGAGGAGTGTTC
>CALFUQ010000334.1 GCA_937929885.1 uncultured Saprospiraceae bacterium | reverse complement strand
GCTGAGTGTTTTTTGTGAAATATGTTTGCCCAACTTTTCTAGGTTCCATATCGATACTGCAGCTCTTACTGTCCTTGCGTTTAGTTTTAAGTACGGATTTGAAAGAGGGCCTTTACCCAAATCACTTTTTTTGAGAGGGCTCAGCTGATCAGCAAAATATATTCTTGATGATTTCTTAGCTGCGGTTTTAGTAAAGACATCTATAGTATCTGCTTGTCGCTCCCCCACTAAAACAGATACATCTCTCTTTATAATCCCAGCTTTTTCTTTTGCTATTTTCTTAATTGTATTACCTAACATAGACTGATGATCCATACTAATATTGGTAATAACCGAAAGCTTAGGTGTAATCACATTTGTAGAGTCTAACCTCCCTCCCAGCCCAGTTTCTATAATGGCTATATCGACTTGCTCTTCTTCAAAATAAGTGAAAGCCATAGCAACTGTAATCTCAAAAAACGAAGGTCTTATTACCTCTATCTGCTGCTTTACACTTTTAGTGAATCTAGAAACTTTACGCTTAGAGATATATGACCCGTTAACCTTAATACGCTCTCTGAAATCCTTGTAATGAGGTGAGGTATACAAACCAACCTTCAAACCTGCACTCTGAAATACTGCACAAAGCATATGTGCCACTGTGCCTTTACCATTAGTCCCCGCTATGTGAATCGAAGGAAATCTAGTTTGAGGATTACCAAAATGACTACAAAGCAACTTGATATTCTTGAGATCTTTCTTGAATGCTTGCTTGCCTTTTCGCTGATACATGGGTAATTGGCGATAGAGGTAATCCAGTGTTTCTTTGTAGGTCATATGCTCAATTAACAGCAGCACAAAAATAATTAGTTCATTGAGATAGCAGGATTTAAATTCGTGTGTTTATTTGTAAATAAATAAAGTAATATTGCTATCCATGGATTTAGATTATGACTATATCATATGTGGAGCAGGTGGAGCTGGATTAAACCTAGCCTATAGATTAGCTGCTAAAGAATTTCATAAATATAGAATCCTCCTTATAGATAAAGATGACAAACAAAAGGATGATCGAACGTGGAGCATCTGGACTGAAGGAGATGGACCTTTTGACCACTTAGCAGAGAAGTCATGGAGTAAGATTTTGTTCAAAAATGATGAGTTTGAGAAAGTCTTAAGTATCGAGCCTTATCAATATATCAAGATTAATGGAATCGATTTCTACAATTATACCTTAGATAAAATTAAAGCTGCCCCTAACATTACATTTCTTCAAGATGAAATTTCAAACATTGAGACTTCTTCTACGCTAACCAATGTGAAGACTACTTCATCTGGAACGTTTAAGGCAAAGTGGATTTTCAACAGCATCCTACAAGTAGACATTGACAAGTCTAAGCATAACTATGTAGATCAGCATTTTAAAGGGTGGATTATCAAAACTTCGGAGCCTAAATTCAATCCAGACGTCGCCACCTTTATGGATTTCTCGATAGAGCAAAAGAGCGAGTGTAGATTTATGTATGTCTTACCAACTACGGCGCAAGAAGCATTGGTCGAAGTAGCTATCTTCTCTAACAACATTTTAAAGGACAATGCTTATGACGAAATTTTACGTAATTACATTGAGGAGGATTTAGGTATAGAATCGTATGAAATAAAAGAAACAGAATTCGGAGTGATTCCGATGACCACCTATCCATTTGAATCTGCTAATGCACATGGCTTGACTCACATAGGTACCGCAGGAAGTGCGGCTAAAGGTTCGACTGGGTATGCATTTCTACACATCCAAGATCAAGTTGAATTCCTAGTTGAGAAGATTCGAAATGGCAACCCTCCAATCTTCCCTAAAAGCTTTTTCAAAAACAAATATCGTTGGTACGATGATGTACTACTGAATGTACTATTGAATAAACGCATGCCTCTTGGGAAAATATTTGGGGATATGTTTAAAAAGCTTCCTACAGGTCTAATGCTTAAGTTTTTATCAAACAAGACAACTATGATAGAAGACCTGCGGATTATTTCAAAACCTAAGTTTCTCCCTTTTATAAAAGCGGCTATAAATGAATTCTGGAGGACAAAGTAGATTTTCTCATTATTTACTTAACTAAAAATTAAACATATATCGTTTTGAAACCGTCTATCTTTATGTAGATGCGCATTACAAGAACATCAAGTGTTTTGTATATGTTTTTTATTTAATATATATTTGCCTGTAATTCAATACTTAGCTATGAAAGTTTATAGAAATTTATTCCTTTTAGCAATGACTCTGTTCATGGCTACTGCATTCTCTTATACTACTGAATCTACACCCGATACTAAAGCTGGAGAGATTGAATGGTTGACTTGGGAAGAAGCTGTTAAAAGAAATGAAACAGAGCCAAGAAAAATTTTCGTAGACGTATATACTGAATGGTGCGGATGGTGCAAGAAAATGGATAAATCTACTTTCTTAGATTTAAATGTAGCAAAGATGATGGAAGGTGACTTCTATGCTGTAAAATTTGATGCTGAGCAAAAAGAAGATATTGTTTTCCAAGGCAATACTTTCAAGTTTGTAAAGGGTGGCAGAAGAGGTGCTCATCAGCTAGCAAGTGCTTTACTTGATGGAAGATTAAGTTTCCCTTCTTTCGTAATACTAGATGAATCATTTGCGAGAATTATGTTATCTCCAGGTTATAAGAAACCTGATCAGCTTTTAACGGAGCTTACATTTGCAAAGGAAGAGCAATACAAAGTAATGAGCTGGTCTGAATACAAAGCAAATCCTAAAGCTGCTAAAAAGTCTTAATCTAGATTTCATTAATGGTTGAAGTTTATGTTGGAAATGTTGTTAAAGATCTAATAGCATTTTATAAACCTCTGCTAGATATTAAGTTTACCTACGACTCTATCTATGAGCAAATAAATGCATTTGGCCATCATGCCTTCATGAGATTTCATTCTGGTGATCATCGTTCAATTGTAGAGTTCAATAATTACAATCCTAAGTACATTGGTAAGTTTTATGAAGAGATCATACAAAGCAATCCTAGCCTAGAGGATTTCTTGGAAACAGCAGCCAGTTGTTTTGGTTTTAAAAGTCTACAGGATGCAAAAATTCAAGGTAGCAAACCTATAGATATTTCATTTGAGACTGCTGTTGACCTGCTCTTAGCAGGTAATATTGAAGAATTAGAAAATACCATAGATCAAGACCCTAACCTACTAATTCGGAATTCTCTATACGGCCACAGAGCAGGATTGATACATTATATCGGATCCAATGGTGTTGAATTCTGGCGACAAGTTGTACCAAAGAATATTGTTGAAATACTCAGCTTACTCCTATCGAGAAATGCTGACCCTAACCTATGGAATAATATCTATGGTAGACCTAGTACGCTTAGTGGTTTGATTGCCTCAAGTGCACATCCACATGCTGCTGGTGTTAGGAATGAATTGTTGGCACTGCTTGATTGATATATTAGAGGAGAAGAATGAGTTTTTAACTTGGAATTACCAAGTACAGAAGTTAAGCTTACTTCAATTTGAAGTCTATGGTAATCGTCCCACATTGCTCTGCCATATCACCAGGAGTAAACTTATACTTAGCTGCAGCTTTCTCTGCTACTGACACTAACTGCGAATCTGTAGTAGTAGATCCTCGCTGGGTGAACTTAGAACTTATAACCGAGCCTGATTTATCGACACAGACTTTCACAACTACTTTCCCAGTCTTCTGTGAGTTTTCTTTAATAGTAGGTTCGTAGATTATGCCTCTACCAGATAAGCCCCCTCCTACTTCACCAAGACCTCCAGATAGCCCTTCTAAGATTTTAGAATTATTATCTCCATCGGGATCACCTTTCTTTCCTTCACTATCGTTGCTGTCTCCATCGCCTCCAAATAAACTACCTAATTCATTTTTAGTTTTCTCGTAGGCAGCCTGCTTTTTACGTTGTTCTTCTTGGACTCTTTTCGCTTCTGCTTCGGCTTTTTGTCTTTTTGCCTCCGCTTGAGCTTTCGCTTTCGCTTTTGCCTCCGCTTGACGCTTTGCTTCTTGTGCTGCTATGGCTTCTTGCTCTGCCTTTTCTTGTTCTACTTTTTGGGTAGCTTCAGCTCTTTTCCTTTCAACCTCTCGGATTTCTGCCTCCTGTTTTTCTTTATCTGCTTTAATTTTTACTGGAGATTCTTCTTGCGTGTTTTCTACAGCTTTTACAAACTTAGCTGGCACCTCTTTGACTGGTTTTGGAGCAGGTGTTATTTTTGCAGGCTTTACTTCTTCTTTTACCGGTTCTGGTTCTTTTACTTCTTCTTGTTGTTCTTCTGCTTCTTCATTTACATAATCTAGCGGTTCGCTGCTTTGTTTTGGCGATGGCTCCTCTGCCGATAAAAATTCTGGATTGCCCATACTCACTAATACTCCAGGTAGCCCTGGTGGTGGATCTGCAGTCTTAAACCACGGCAACAAAAATATTAATAGCAATATTGAATGAAAGCATACGCTACCTATCAGTCCTTTCTTACTGTTCTCTTCTTCTTCGCGTTCCCAATATGTAGTGAGGTGATTTGAGTCCATAGCAGTATTAGTTATGGATCAAGCATTACAGTTTCTACGCCATATCTAAAGGCAATATCAAGGATAGCTACTACTTTTTCGTAGGCAGCATCTGGATTAGGAGTAATTGTGATACTTACTTTACTTCCTGTTTTACTTAGTTTTCTAAGTGCTTTATCAAGTGAGCTCAATGATACTTTTCTACCATTAATATAGTATGTGCCGCCTTTTGATACTGACACATTAGTAGGGGTGTTACTGACGTAAGGCTTTTGTCTAGACTTCCCAGGCAGTTTTAAGTTTAGCGCATTAGGTATAACCATTGATGAAGTCAGCATGAAGAATATCAACAAAAGAAAGATAATGTCTGTCAATGAAGACATGCTAAACTCTGCACTAACCTTATTTCTTTTTTTAATTCCCACTGTATTATTTTCTTGGTTGAGTTGCTATGATTGCTCTTAGTCTCAATTTATTTGCAATTGTCATAATCTCTTGCACTTTCTTCCACGGCACTCCTACTTCTGCTACTATTGCAACTGTTGCATTTTCATTATTCTCTGAGCTCTTATAATCTTTTTTGAGCGTAGACTCTATCTGCGAAACTTTGATGGACTTACCGTTATATGTCGTCTTCCCATCTTTAGTCATCATCACTGTAAAACTCGTAGGTGCTACTGTAGTAGAATCAGACTCTGCCAACTTCACATTAATCTGCACCATAGATGATGTCAGCATGAAAAATATCAACAACAGAAATATGATATCTGTCAAAGATGACATGCTAAACTCAGCACTTACTTTATTTCTTTTCTTAATTCCCAATTGGTTCTTAAGCTGATGGTTCTTGTAATAAATCCATGAAGTCTACGGTCGTACGCTCCATCTTAAATACCACTTTCTCTACACTCGCGACCAGATAGTTATACCCTACGAATGCTACTATACCGATAAATAAACCGAATGCAGTAGTTACCAGTGCTTGATAAATACCTCCAGCTAAAACATCTGGAGTTACATTCTGCTCAGAAGCCATTTTATAAAATGCCTGTATCATCCCTGTTACTGTACCGAAGAATCCGATCATCGGAGCCGCTCCCGCGATACTTGCTAGAGTTGACAAGTTCTTTTCTAGTTTAAATAATTCTAGGTTACCTACATTCTCGATCGCCGCATCAATATCTCTTAGTGGCTTCCCTATTCTCATCACACCTTTCTCTACCATTCTTGCAATAGGTGTATCAGTACCTTTACAAGAAGCTTTAGCTCCTTCTAGATTTCCTGCTGCTACTGCCGCTCTAATATTATTGATGAAGTTTTCGTCTATCCTCCCAGCTCTCTTAATCGTATAAAATCTTTCGAAGAAAAT
>CALFUQ010000333.1 GCA_937929885.1 uncultured Saprospiraceae bacterium | reverse complement strand
AAAACAATTAAAGCAAACATTTTAATGGCAGTATTATTAATTGCTGCAGTATCAGTTAATGGTCAGTCTGTAAATAAGATTAACCTAGAACAAACACCAGGTAAGTTTACAACAGAAAGTATCACAGTTGCTCCTGGTGATTACCAATTTGCAATCGCTAATAATGGTGTAGATCATGAGGTAGGTTTTGTACTTGCTCCAAAAGGAAAGACCGATCAAGCTAATCATATCAAAGAAGCGTACGTAACTCAAACTGTGAAGAATGGAAGTACGTCTAATACAAATGTGGTAAGCTTAGCTGAAGGCGAGTATGTTTATTTCTGTCCACTTAATCCAACTGAACAGTATAGCCTTACCGTTGATGGATCTATTAAGACCATCCAGTTAGCCCAGACAGTAGGTAAGTTTACAACTAATAGTTTAAAGGTAGCTCCAGGTCAGTACCAATTTGAAATAGCTAATAAGAATGTAGATCACGAAGTAGGATTTGTGTTAGTCCCAAAAGGAAAATCAGCTCCAGCGGATCATATCAAAGAAGCATATGTAAAAGCTACAGTTGCAAAAGGTGCTACTTCATATTCTAATGTGGTAAACTTAAGCGAAGGTGAGTACGAATACTTTTGCCCTTTAAACCCAACAGAAAAATATACACTATCTGTAAAGTAACATTAGGTTCTGTTTCACATAATTCAATTCAATAATTTAGCCTCTTGAAATTAAATTTCAAGAGGCTTTTATTTAATCACTACTATATTTGATCACTACTTATGAATCGATTGCTGCCTTTTCTTTTTCATACTGATCGATTAGTTCAGCAGGCATAGGTATCGGCCTTAATCGGGTTAAATCGACCATGTATCCTACTTGTCTTCCTGTACAATGCACTTTATCCCCAGTCACTATCTCAAATTTCAATATCCACTTAGCTCTAGTAAATTCTTCGACCCACCCTCTACCTATCGGCTTATCAAACATAGTAAGTGGATACTTGTAATTCAATTCTGTAGACGCAATAACTGGCGAATAATTTTGCTCTAGCATATTGGCATATGGATAGTACTTATCGAGAAAGACCATCCTGATTTCCTCAAACCACTTCACATAAATAGAATTGTGCACGATTTTCATACTATCTATATGATAGCTATGTATTTCTATTGGCTTTTCGCAGGACATTATTCTATTGCTTTTTGCCTTATCAGTCATGGGTTACTCATTGATTAGTCCACAAATTAAAATTAAATAATAGTAAAGTGCTTTATCGAATAGAGGACATAGTCAAATTTCGTGTCACCATAAAAGAAGGAAAAACAATCATTCCAATTTCATACTAAAAACTGCGAGAATGAAAATTTATCAGTACAGCCTTTTTGAAAACTCAAGCAAGCTTGATTTCAATATCCCATTCACCCCTGATGTTTTATTTTTATTCGTCTCTCCTTTATTTGAAGGGAAAGAGAAGTTCTTAACTGCATTACAATCAAAATTTCCTGATACAATTATGGTAGGCTCTGCCACTTATGATAACTCGGGTATTGATAATCCATATGCAAAGCAAGTAGAATTTACAGCTGTGAAAATGGAGTCTGCTACTATCAAAGCTGAATATGTATCAATGGATGAAGTATATACGAGTTATGAAGCGGGTGATCTATTAGCAGAAAAATTAAACGCTGCAGATCTCAAGCACATATTTTTGTTTAGTGATGGTTATAATGTGAAAGGTGCTGATTTACTAAACGGGATAAGGTATAGCTTACTAGACAACATTAGCATTACAGGGAATATCCCTAAGCATGAATCTGAAAACAATAGATTCGTAATTGCAAATGGTGCTATAGTTAAAGACTGTATTCTTGGACTAGCAGTATATGGTATTCATGAAGAAGACAATAGCAATCAAATCGATCGATTTGAAAAAATAGGTCCAGATGTACTTACTAGAGATACATTAGAAAATATACTGCTTGCTATGGAGCAAAAGCCTCAACCGACATACTCATAGTATTACACAACGTAATATTCTTCCTTTGATTGATTGACTTGTAGCCTATCTTGACTCCGCTCAATATTTATATCTATTAAAAGCAGAGAAGTTGCAAAGCTTTATCTTATTTTGATATCCTAATAGAATAAGATATGAAAGCCATTGTTTGCAATAAATTAGGACTACCAGATTCACTAGATTATCAAGATGTTTCGGATCCAGTCGCTGCTAAGCATCATCTACTTATAGATATCAAAGCATGTGGGTTAAATTTCCCAGACACATTAATTATTCAGGGATTATATCAATACAAACCCGACCTACCCTTCTCTCCTGGAAGCGATGTTGCAGGAGTAGTAGAAGCTGTAGGCGAAGGAGTTAAAAATTTTAAAGTCGGTGATGAAGTCGTGTGTCTTGTTCCTCATGGTGGCTTCGCTCAGAAAGTATCTGCGAATTCGGCTACTTGTTTTCCTAAGCCTCCTGGAATGCCTTTTACTTATGCAGCGTCATTTATGATGGCATATGGTACTTCCTATCACGCACTTAAAGATCGAGCAAGATTAAAAGAGGGTGAGACATTAGTAGTACTAGGAGCATCTGGAGGTGTCGGACTTACGGCTGTAGAGCTCGGTAAGATCATGAGAGCTAGGGTGATTGCATGTGCATCTACTCAAAACAAGTTAGATCTGTGCAAACAATACGGTGCTGATGAAGTGATAAATTATACGACTGAAAATCTAAAAGATAGAATTAAAGAACTAACAGGAGGCAAAGGAGCAGATGTGGTTTACGATCCTGTAGGTGGAGATTTCTCTGAACAAGCGCTAAGAGCTACAGCTTGGAAAGGAAGATTCCTAGTAGTAGGATTTGCAGCAGGAGATATACCTAAGATTCCACTTAATCTTACGCTTCTTAAAGGCTGTCAAGTTGTGGGCGTTTTTTGGGGAGCATTTGCACAAAAAGAAATGGGTAAGAACATGCAAAACACCATGCAACTCATACAATGGTTTAATGATAAAACTATTAAGCCTCACATCCACGCTACGTACTCTTTACAAGATGCTCCAAAGGCTCTTGATGAAATGCGTAATAGAAATGTTAAAGGAAAAGTCATCATAGATATGACTTTGTAAAAAGATTGACTTTGTAAAAAGATTGTGGATTGTTAAATGATATTAATTCTAGAAGGGATATTGAGTTGCTTGTAGACGCTTTCTACAAGGTTGTTTTAGTCGACGATTTCATAGGCGTATTTTTTACTGAGGTGATTAAGCTTGAATGGGAAAAACATATTCCTATCATGTACAATTTTTGGGAGATGGCGCTATTGGATAATATGGTTTACAAAGGCAATCCTATGCTAAAGCACATAGCTATTGACAAGACCAGCAAACTAGAACCTGCACATTTTGATCGATGGATAAAATTATTTTCAGAGACTGTAGATAAAATGTATCAAGGCCCAAAAGCAGATTTAGCTAAACAAAAAGCTAACACCATGAAAACTTTGATGCTTCATAAAATTGATCAAAGTAGAGACGGGTATTTTATTCAGTGAAAAAATTATTAGTACACTAAATAATTACTTTTCAAATTATAAATCCTTCTTTCCACTTTTGATTAATCTTAAAAGCTGTTTCGAGCATAGTATCTTCCCATTCCTCTATTTTCCAATCGGTACTTTTTAAAATAGATTGATGTAGTCGTTGTTTAACTTCATTAAAATTTAAGGATTGCTCTAAGATTTCATCTAGAGCTTTTTGTTGTTTAGCTAACACGTCTGATTGCAAAGGCACATCAGAAATAGATATTTGCTCTGGAAGAAAAGAATTCACATCACTAATTCTCAACTTAGAGAAGTCCTCTACAATTGACTTCATATATTTAAAATCTTGTTGAAACTCCCTCTGACTATCATTTTTCTTTAAGTCTGTACCTAGTTGCTCAAGCATTACAAATTTTAAATTTTTTAAAATTGGTAATACCTTCCGCAAGTATTGATAGACGTCTGATGGGACAGAATCATCATGAGTATCTCTCCTTATTTTTGTTTCCGGTTTAATTTCTGATTCCTCCCACGATCCTCCTGATAAATGGACTTCTCTCACTCGATCAATAGGATAGCATGCTAGTATCTCTTCAAAAGAAAGGTCGAAATTTTGGACCTGACAATAAACATTATGAAGATCCAAAATCAGAAATCCATTAATAGATTCTAAAATTTCGTTTATAAATTCACCATTTTTTCTAACCTCATCAAGTGAATAAGAAAAAGCAAGATTCTCTAAACCAACGGGGCACTGACAAGCATCTTGCATTCTAGATATCCTGTCCTTTGCTATGCTTAAGGTCACCTGATTATATGGAACACTAAGTGGAGCACCTTTATGAAAATCTTGCCCCGTCATATAACCAAAATGCTCTGAGACATGATCAAAATTATATTTAGATGCTGATGACCTGAGACTATCAAGCCAGTATTGTTGTTCCTTTGTCCATCGTCCAGAAAATAGAGAGTAGTAAACACCATGCCCTATTAATCTTCCTTCGCTTGAGAATGCTTTAATTAATTGCTCAAACCAATCTGGAATATTTTCATGGTGAAAAAGCGCATCAAAAGACCACTCAATAGCCTCTATAGCTTCATCCTCCAATAATGGAAGAGCTGTAGATAGTAAATTACTATCTAGATTAAGTGATATACCGCAATACATTATGATAGAACTATCCCATTCCGCAGGCTGGGCAGTTTTGCCAATCATAATTACTGTGATCTATAGAACAGTCACCTGTGCAATTCTCGGTGTGAAGATCATCTCCAAATTCTGATTTTTCACAAGAATATGTAGTTGTTATTAATACTCCTGCAGCAATTGCTGATAAT
>CALFUQ010000332.1 GCA_937929885.1 uncultured Saprospiraceae bacterium | reverse complement strand
TACAACACGCTAGAGATTGTAATTGCACAGGCAGAACAAGACAAAAAAATAGTCATAACAAATGATAGTGTACAAAATGCTATACAACATAACATTGCTCTTTACGACAAAGGAGGTGAGCAGCATTATGACATTATCTCTGCATTCATAAAATCTATTAGAGGCACAGATCCAAATGCCGCTTTATACTATCTAGCTAGAATGATAGAAGGAGGCGAAGATCCGAAATTCATCTGTAGAAGAATGGTAATATCTGCTTCTGAAGATGTAGGCTTAGCAAACCCAAACGCACTTCTCTTAGCTAACAATTGCTTCCAAGCGGTTAATAACATAGGCATGCCAGAAGGCAGGATACCAATGTCACAACTTGCCGTTTACTTAGCATGTTCTCCAAAAAGTAATGCTGCCTATCTCGGCATCAAAAAAGCTCAATCACTAGTAAGAGAAACAGGCAATCTACCTGTACCTCTTCATCTACGCAACGCCCCAACCAAACTGATGAAGGATATTGGGTATGGTAAAGATTACCAATATGCGCACGATCATAAAGACTCCTTTGTCGATTTAGAATATATGCCTGAGGAAATCAAAGGCGTTAAGTTCTACGAACCCGGAAACAATGCTACTGAACAGAAAATCACTGAAAAGATGAGGACGCTATGGAAAGATAAATACGGGTATTAACTATTACGCTTCTACTGATTAAGTATATTACTGTTTCGAAATCTAAAAGCATGAAAAAGATCTTATTACTTATTATATCAACCCTATTCTTAAACATTGTCATTGGCCAAGATGCAAAGGATAAAGGAAAGAAAGACGATAAAGAAAAAAAGGAAAAAACCTACGCTGACGTCATAACTGATGAAGCAGTGTCGAGCATAGGCCTATTCAACACACATGAAGTGGATGGTAAATATTACTTCGAGATAGCTGATTCTATACTAGAGCAAGAAATCTTAGTTGTTAGTCGTATCTCCGGATTTGTTAAGGGATTAAATTTTGGTGGTGCAGGTGTAAAGTCTAGGCCTCAACAAGTAATTAGATGGCAGAAGAAAGGAAAAAAGCTACTCCTCAGATCAGTATCATATAACTCCGTAGCAAGTTTTGAAGACCCGATTTACAATTCTGTTAAGAACAATAATTTTGAACCTGTTATTGCAGTCTTTGATATAGAAGTAAGAGGAGAAGGAACTAGTGTTATAAATATTGAATCGTTTTTCACCACAGATATAGCTATGATAGGTGCGGTAGGAGAAAGACAAAGGAAGAACTTTGGTATAAAAGGATTGGATAAAGGAAGAAGCTTTATCAATAGTATGAAGAGCTTCCCTGAGAATGTAGAGATTAAGCATGTGCTAACCTACAAAGGCGGTGATGACCTACCTGACAATGGCGTAACAGGAACTATGTCAGTCGAGATGAACCAGTCATTTATAGTGCTTCCAGAGGAGCCTATGCAACCGCGATACTATGATGCAAGAGTCGGATATTTCTCATTACAGCAGACAGATTATAGTAGTGACGAACAGAAAGCAGCATCCAAAAGATTGATTACAAGATGGAAACTAGAACCTAAAGATGCAGAAGCTTATGCTCGAGGAGAATTAGTAGAACCCATCAAGCCAATAATATATTATATAGATCCAGCGACACCTAAAAAATGGGTGCCATATCTTAAGCAAGGTGTCAATGATTGGCAAATAGCATTTGAGAACGCTGGTTTTAAGAATGCCATCTATGCGTTAGATCCACCGAGCAAAGAAGAAGATCCAGACTGGTCACCAGAGGATACGCGATATTCTGTCATCAGGTATGTCTCTACAGAGATTCAGAATGCTATGGGCCCTCATGTACATGATCCCAGGACAGGAGAGATTCTAGAATCAGATATCATCTGGTATCATAACGTGATGAATCTGTTAAGAAATTGGTACTTTATACAAACTGCAGCAATTAATCCTAAAGCAAGAAAGGTGAAATTTGATGATGCCGTAATGGGCAGATTAATACGATTTGTATCTGCGCATGAAGTAGGTCATACTTTAGGCTTGCCTCACAATATGGGAGCTAGTGTCGCCTACCCTGTAGACTCACTAAGATCAGTCAGTTTCACAAAAAAGATGGGGACTGCACCGTCCATCATGGACTATGCTAGATTTAACTATGTAGCGCAGCCAGAAGATGGTGATGTAGGTCTGATGCCAAATGTGGGTCCATATGATAAGTGGTCCATAATGTATGGATACAAATTGCTTCCTCAGTTTAGCAGTGCTGAAGCAGAAAGACCAACGCTAAACTCATGGATAAAAGAAAGAGATGATGAAGCGATTTATAGATATGGAAGACAAAGAGGGCTTCCGTTAGACCCAACCGCACAAACAGAAGATCTCGGAGATGATTCTATGCTTGCTAGCGAATATGGTATTAAAAACCTTAAACGTATCCTTCCTAATATAAAAGAGTGGACCAGCAATGACGGTGAAGACTATGATGATCTGGAAGAAATATATGAACAGATCTTTGGTCAGTATCGAAGATATATGGGGCATGTCATAGCCAATATAGGTGGTGTCATAGAAATATCTAAAACCTCAGATCAAGATGAGCCAACATATAAACACCAATCTAAGTCTAAACAACAAAGAGCTATTTCATTCCTCAGTAAACACCTTTTTAATACACCAAAGTGGTTGGTAGATAATGATTTAGTAAGAAGATTCGAACCATCAGGAACAATGGATAGGATTAAAAGTCTGCAAAGCAGGAACTTGAATATTCTATTTAATAAAGACAGAATGAATAGATTGATAGAAAACGAAGCTTTGACTGGCTCAGATGCTTATTCGTTATCATCATTATTTACTGATACTAAGAAATCAATTTTTAGCAACTACAAAGCATTGGCACAGGACCCATATAAGAGAAACTTACAAAGAGTCTATGTCGATAAGCTGGAATCACTTATGGAAAGCGATGATGCCGATATTAAACAAACTGACATAACAGCGTTTGCGCGAGCTACTTTGAGATCAATAGCTAGCGACATCAAAATATCTAAGAAAATGAATAGTGCTGGAGACATGCATCTCTATGATATCAAAAGCAGAATTGAAAAGGCACTAGATTCAGAAGATTAAGCCAAAAATTATAATAAAATAAAAGTAGCAGTTATACTCGGACTGCATTAACATAATAAGAGATTAATTCTCTTATGTTTTCGTGTACAAGAAGATCTTTGTCAGTTAAAAACTTATCAAGATCCCTCCACTCAGCTAATTCGATATCTTCCTCAGCTTGAGGTAGTAACTTATTAGCAGTTGTATGCATTAGGTACCAATAAGTCTTTTTGAGTACTCGCTTATTTATTTTGTACTTATAAGTATGATAAGTAGTAGCTAATTTGCCTTCGATGAAAAGATCAGTCGCTCCAGTCTCCTCTTCAACTTCTCTCACCGCCGATTCCATCTTTTTTTCACCCGGCTCCATCTTACCTTTTGGTAAATCCCAGAATCCTCTTCTATAAATTAAAAGGCCTTTCTTCTTTTTATTAAGAACTAGTCCTCCAGCAGCTTTCACTATTTTAAATAACGATTTGAAATCTTTCCATAGCTTTTTATAGTCTTCACTATGAATGATTATGCAGTTACATTTAGAGTCCTTCTCTGCTTTGTCAATGAAGTTGAGTAAGTATTTCTTCTTTCCAGTATACTTTGCTACTAATTCGTTGCCCATTGTTGCTTTAGTCTTCTTTAAATCTTTAGAATCTATTAAAACCAAGAGCGTGTCTTTGATGTAGATTTTGTACATTGGGTCGCTTAGTAGCTGAGTATTTTAGATGAATATAAGTTCTTCCCTCTCTCGAAAATTATTGCAAATAAAGGCAATTAAATTAAGTCCTCAAAACCCGTTCACTTGGGCTTCAGGTATCTTATCGCCTATCTACTGTGACAATAGAATCACGCTAGCCTATCCAGACATTAGAGATCTGATTAAAGAAGGATTTGCAGAGCAATGTTTAGGTTATGAGTCTGTAGATTTAATCGCTGGTGTAGCTACTGCTGGTATTGCACATGGTGCCTTGTTAGCAGATCATATGAATTTGCCTTTTGCCTATGTGAGATCAAAAGCCAAAGGGCACGGCAGAAAAAACACCATAGAAGGAGAAGTAAAAGAAGGTCAAGATTGTATCGTAATAGAAGATCTTATATCAACTGGAGGCAGTAGTATAAAAGCAGTAGAAGACTTACGAGAAGCTGGAGTTAATGTAATTGCAGTACTTGCGATATTCAGTTACAACTTGGATAAAGCAAAACAAAACTTTGAAAATATAGATTGTCCTTACGCAACATTGACTGATTATACGAATCTCATTTCAGTTGCTGCGGAAGACAAACTTGTGGAGCCAGAAGAATTAGATTTACTAAAAATTTGGAGTCAGGACCCCGAAAACTGGACAAATAAATAACGTAGAACCAATGCCAATAATCACTAAGAACTCTGAGCAGTTCATGGAGAAGTATTTAAACAACGCTTCTCCTACTGGATTTGAAAAAGAAGGTCAAAAAATATGGCTAGAATATATCACCCCTTACATTGATGAATGGGAACTAGATAATTATGGAACTTTATATGGAATCATAAATCCAGGTCAAGATTACAAAGTCGTAATAGAAGGACATGCAGATGAGATTTCTTGGTTTGTAAATTACATCTCAGAATCTGGATTTATCAGCGTCATAAGGAATGGGGGCTCTGATCACATAATCGCTCCATCTAAGCGAGTTAATATCCATACTAAGAAGGGAATAGTAGAAGGCGTCTTTGGTTGGCCAGCAATTCATACCAGAAAAGGTAAAAATGCTAACCTCTCTCCTACCACTGAAAATATATTTATAGATGTAGGAGCAAAGGATAAAAAGGAAGTAGAGAAGATGGGCATACACATAGGTTGTGTGATTACTTATCCAGATGAGTTACACATGCTTAACGATCGGTACTATTGTGGTAGAGCACTTGACAATCGTATGGGTGGATTTTGCATAGCTGAGGTTGCAAGATTACTTAAGAAGAATAAAAAGAAACTGCCTTACTCTCTATACATTGTAAACGCAGTACAAGAAGAGATAGGATTAAGAGGAGCAGAGATGATTGCTGATACCATAAAACCAGATGTGGCGATTGTTACAGATGTATGTCACGACACTCATACTCCGCTCGTAAAACCAGCCATCCAAGGGGATACTGTTGCTGGATTAGGACCATCACTGACTTTTGCGCCTGCAGTACAAACTAATCTTCTCGACCTCATCATTGATACAGCTAAGAAAAAGAAAATCCCATATCAATTATCTGCTTCTTCTAGATCTACTGGTACAGATACAGACGCATTTGCTTACAGCAATGGAGGTGTACCTTCAGCGCTAATATCGTTGCCACTTCGTTACATGCA
>CALFUQ010000331.1 GCA_937929885.1 uncultured Saprospiraceae bacterium | reverse complement strand
TCATAAATATAATTATATGTTTGGCAGTAATAAAAAAGAGCCTATTTTTGCATTCGCTTAACAGCATGGTGCCTTAGCTCAGTTGGTAGAGCAATGGACTGAAAATCCATGTGTCCCTGGTTCAATTCCTGGAGGCACCACTTAAGACCTCTAGTTTTCTAGGGGTCTTTTTTTGTCTATTTTAGCTTTTAAAGCCAAAAAAGAAAACTAACTTATAAGAAGAAAATTATTAAGTATTGGAAATTAGATTCTACCTAAGTCTGGTAATTGTGCTTTTAATTATTTCAAGCTGTTCTCAGAAGAATTATCCTGTTAAAAGTGATATGCCTGTAGAATCAGGTAAGTGTTTTGCTAAATGTATAATGCAAGATCAATATGAAACAACTTATACATCTTTGCCAGTCTATCAGGGTAAATATGACGAAACAAAAGATTATTTAGATAAAGTTGTAAAGGTTATCACACCTGAGACTACAAAATGGGAGAAAAGAAAAGCAGATAGAAATTGTCTCTCTTCTGATCCAGACGAGTGTCTTGTTTGGTGTTTAATTAAGGTACCTGGTAAAAGCAAAGAATATGTGATTGTGACAGATACAACAGCAACTAAAAACTACGAATTGATCTCGCATCCAATTAAAAAATTAGTTAAGGCTGGCGGCTATACCGACTGGAATCAAGTCGTGTGTGATTCAGATATCACTCCTGAGTTTTATAAAAGGGTCCAAGATTCTTTATCTGAAAAGGGATATGATGTAGGTATAGAAGGTTCAAACGGAAAAATAGGACCAGAGTCTAAAGAGGCAATGATGAAATTCCAGAGGGAAAATGTACTTCCAATTGGACAACTAGATATCGAGACGTTAGAAGCATTAGGAATTAGTATTTAGGATTATAGAAAGCTTAATACTTTTCAGCTTCTAAATTATTATAAAAAAAGACTTCTATCTCCCATCTAGGGTATATAACCGTCTTAGGTGTCTTTATATAGAACACTGTAAATCTATAAATGCACTGATCTACAGTATCTTTGTTACTTATTTACCGTCAAAAAGTCATGAGAGGATTAGTAAGAATACTTATAATGTTTGGTCCGATGATATTTCGTCAGATCCAAAAATTCCAAAGAAATAAGACTAGGCAAGTTGCTGCACCACAGCAGAGACAACCTGAGAGAACTGTACGACAGCAACCTCAGAACAAAAAACAACAGCCTCAAAACAAGAACCAACAACCTGTAGAAGAGGCATACTATGACGAAGACATTCCCCAAGAAGGAGAATTTGTCGATCCTATAAATAATTAAGGATTAGTGTAATATGTAATAGGATTTAGATTACTAGCTTTGTGCTAGTATGAGAATTTATTCTATTGCTACTGTTCTGATTATTCCTTTTGCTGCTGCATTTGTTTACATCATCTATATTGGTTACAACAATTCGGATTATCTCAATCCTATAAATTATTGGCTACTTCCTCTGCTGATTATTATTGTTATTCTCTTCTTGTTTACCCCTCAGATAAATCACTGGTGGCATAAGCGCAATCCTCCTAAACTCGCAAGTTTTATCATTAGGTGGTTAGAAACCCACTCTGAGTTTTATAATCGGCTATCGGATCAAGACAAAACCAAGTTTAGAGATAGGCTCAGTGTGCATTTAGAGTCTCGAGAATTTTCGTTTATGAGGGAAGAGAAAGAGAATCTTCCTGAAGATTTTAAAGCCATAATTGCACATAACCTGATACAATTGACTTTTGGTCAAGATGACTACTTGTTAGATCCATATGAACGTGTGGTAGCTTATAATCACCCATTCCCTTCACCTAAAAAACAATTCTTACATAACGCTGAGGTAGACCATGAGGATGGCGTTATCTTGATTTCTACAGAGCAGCTCTTTCCTGCTATGCTTGATAAGCACAACTATTACAACGTGGGCATGCACGCTTATGTAGAAGCTTACCTCAATAAGCACAACAAATTATCGCTACCTAGTTTGCCAGAGGACATTAGTGTGAAGCTTGAGGAAATAAGTCAACACGACTTTACTAAGGTTCGAGAAACAGTCGGATACGAAACAGAAAACCTACACATCATTGTTATCAATTACTTCTTCATATTCCCTAATAGGTTTAAGGAGATGCTACCTGAGCTTTATAAAAGCTATGCAAACATTTTTAATCAACAGCCCTAGATGGAAGACCATAAAAACCCTTGGCATAGAAAGAATTCTAAGCTAGTTTATGACAATGCCTGGATAAGTGTTCATCATGATGAGGTGATAACCCCGACAGGGTCAAATGGGGTTTACGGTAGAGTAGAATTTAAAAACAAAGCCATTGGAATCATTCCTTTAGACGATGAGTATAACACGTGGCTAGTTGGTCAGTATAGATATACGCTCAATGAGTATAGTTGGGAGATTCCTATGGGCGGAGGACCAATCGATGAGGATGCGTTGTCTACTGCCAAGCGAGAATTAAAAGAAGAAACAGGAATAGAGGCAAAAGAATGGGAATGTATCATGAGAATACATACTTCTAATAGCATCACTGATGAAGAAGGTTTTATTTATATAGCTAAAGATTTGAGCTTTGGTGAAACCAATTTTGATAGTACCGAAGACCTTAAGATTAAAAAAGTCCCATTGCACGAGGTCGTTAAAATGATTCATGATGGCAAAATCACTGATGCTATAACTATAGCAGGTATCTTAAAAGTCAGTGCTCAACTGTCACAGGATTAAGCAATCTCATTGCCACATATGCACTAATCATATCCATTACAAAATGCAAGAAGATCACAATCAAAAGTGATCTAGAAAAATAATAGATCAAGCCAAATAATATTCCAGCTAATAATATTTTAAGAACAGCTTTATGGCCTTGGTAGATATGCACAACACTGAACAGTAGTGCTGGCAATAATATAGCCGACAACTGTCCTACAATGGTATGTCCAGAAAAAGCTAGTAGATAATTGATAAAAAATCCTCTGAAAATTATCTCCTCACATAC
>CALFUQ010000330.1 GCA_937929885.1 uncultured Saprospiraceae bacterium | reverse complement strand
AGAAAAGGATCCTCTTTGAGCCCTTGCTCTATTTCTGCCGTTTGTCCTTCACCTAACTTTCCGTCTATGTAGTCATCAAGCAAGCTGATGAAGTATTCCATCTTTTCTGTCTTATCCTGACTCATACGTTATACATCTTAGTGTTAAGTAATTCTCTGAGTTTCTTAAGACATTTATACTTCATGCTTCTTGCGCTTTCTGCATTACTAAGGTCTGATCTAGTAGCGATTTCATTCATAGAGTAACCATAATATCCCCAGTCCATCAAAATACGTTGACACATATCGCCCATTGTTTTCATTACCGCTATTACTTGATTTGCTTCGTCTTTATTATCTATCAATTTAAGTAAATCAGTTTCTCTTGCATCATGCTCTAATAATTCTAAGGTCTGCTTATTCTTATTAGACGCATTCTTTCGAGAAACATCAACTGAGGTATTATAGAATATCGTATAAAAGTAACTTGACACCTTGCTTTCTCCTCGAAAACTACCATCTCTAAGTTTCCTGATCAGTTTGACCAATGCATCAGCATAAGCATCTTGAATCTGCTGCTGAGGTAGATTAAGCTTCTCTTTGATTTTTGGCAAGAAGCCTTTGAATTCGTTAAACATATACATAGATATATCTTCAAACGCTTTACCTCCTTCCCTTACTTTAGAGACAAGCTCTTCATCTGTATAGTTTTCTTGTTGCAAATCTATGTGCTATTTGAGTAAGTATAAAGCTAATATATTATCAATCAATCAGTTATAAAAGCAATGCATCAATAAGATGATAAACCACCGAGCATAAGCCCTCTAGAAGTCTATATTAATATGGAAGTTAGCAGTGAGAGAAATTGAAATTCAGATTATTATAGAATTAAATAATCTTCAAAATACTTGGTAGTATTATAAAATCTTATCCTTCACTTTATTCATCTCTCTGATTGCTTTCTCTATGCCTCTCGGGGTCATTTCATGCATATCGATTATGCTGCCTAACATCTGAGTTGTGTAGGTTGATCCCCAATACTTTTCAGGGACTGGATTAAGCCATGCGGTCCTTTGGAATTTATCAGCTATAGAATTCCATGCATGGACTGATTGCTCTGTTAACTCATAAGGCCCCATCGCTGCATCACCTACTACGAAGACTCTATAGTTAGGATCCATGGAAAGTATTTTGTCTATTGACTCAGGCTGAGTACGTCGCTCATCCTTATACACATATTCTCTTATGGTATTATGAAAATATCTCACTTCGAGATCATGAGCATATCGTGTCTTCATCTTTTTAAATAAGGTCGTAACTGATCTGATAAAATAATCCATCGAGTAACCACCATTATCGATCATCAGTAACACTTGCATTTTTTCGTTGATCTTTTCTTTTTCTATGGGGAGAAATAAACCTCCTCTCTTAAGACCGATCTTTAGCGTATCAGCAATGTCAAGATACATCTGGGCACTTTCTTCTTTAACACCTTTGAGTGCAGCTAGTGCAGCATCAATATTGTCATCTTGAATCAACGCATCTACATCGACAGGGTAAAAATTCTTATCATCCATCACCATCCGTGCCATGCGACCTCCACCTCCTTTACCTCCTACTCTGATACCTCCCATCGCAGCACCACTGTGCCCATATGGAGATGTGCCGCCTGTACCTATCCAGTGATTCCCTCCGTGATGCTCTTTGTTTTGCTGTTGCATAACACGCTCCATTCTCCTGCGCAGCTCTTCTATATCTATATTCCTATAATCTGCTGCTTTATCTAAATTGCCATTTGGCTTATCAGTTTGTGGATCTCCATCATCTTTCATATCTGGATCATCCTTAGCAAGTATATCTTCTCCAGCAAACATCTTCTTGATATCGTAGCTTGTCATATGCACCTCATCTAAGAACTTATCTACAAGTTCTCTCATGTCCATATCTTCTCTTCGCTTATCACCTTCATAATACATCTTACGCCATTCTGCAAAAGCATCAGACCGCGCTACCGCCATATCCAACTTCTCTCCTTTGTTGATATCTATTCCTAAAAAATAATCATAGAAAGCTTGGGTGAAAGGACCGATGTATTGATAATCTTTGACAACAATCGCTTTCAGAACAGTGTAAAGATCTCCAATCGTGTTCACCAAATTATGCTCCATGCTCCTACGTAAAGTCAGGATAGCACGTACATCAGCAGGCACTTTGTAGGAACGACAGACTTCTGGAAAACCTTCAAACATTTATTGAATTACTATCGGTTATATGGATTCTTAAAATTATCAGAAGCACTACCCCCCTTGCCTAATATTCTTCTTTGCACTCGCTCCATATCAACTTGAGTTTTTACTAAAGCGCCCATCCCATTTAACTCACTTATTTTTTTGAGTGCTTCTTCGCTCTCAAATGTTTGAAGATACTTCAACCAGTTAAGCAACTCTCTCGTAGAAGGAGAACGCTCCAATCCTAGATCTCTCAGCTGATAGAATAACCCCATCGCTTTCTCCACTAATTCTTCTTCTGCAGTAGGGTAATGCTTAGCTACGATCTGCACCATAGTATCTGCGTCAGGGAACTTAATGTAGTGATAGATACATCTACCCTTGAATGCAGTAGGCAACTCTTGCTCTCGATTACTTGTCACGACAATAGCAGGCATCTCGTCTTCACTTACTTCGATAACTCTACCTGACTCTGGTAATACAAATTTTCTATGACTTAATGCATATAGCAAATCGTTAGGAAATTCTCTAGGTGCTTTATCAATCTCATCAATCAATAAAACAGAGTGCGGACTTGCAAATGCTTTTGCCGCAGGACCATGAATTACATAGTCATCTAAGGCTTCCGTGTTTCTTCCTCCTGTACTCAAGTTTGTAGTCATCCCCTGTTGCTCTCTCTGAGCATTAAGAACTTCTATCTGTGAATCCCTCAAATATTTAACGTGATCAAATTTAGCGACGAATGCGTCGACATTAGACTTTGATCCTACAGGATACACATGCATATCAAGGTCAAGGTTCTTAGAATATTGTAACGGCAACTCTGTCTTGCCAGTCCCTGGCTCCCCTTCTATCAGCAACGGCATCCCTAATACTCTTGCCATATGAAATGATTGTGCAAGCTCTGGATCGCATAGATATTTATCTGATCCTGTCCAATATGTTTTATCTGCCATGTCTCTTTTCGATTAAGTACGCAAGATACATCGTTGGGCCGCGTAAGCATAGCTTAAGAATGAAAATTTTACTCTGAGTTAAAAAA
>CALFUQ010000329.1 GCA_937929885.1 uncultured Saprospiraceae bacterium | reverse complement strand
AACTGATTGAGATTCTAGATTTATCTCGTTCGGAATTATATGAAAAGGGTCATCAAGAAGTTGTTGTTCATCTTTATTCAATGTATTAAAAAAGCTTAGCACATCAGTTTTGTCAAAGGCTACCAATATTCCTTCGATATCTTTTCGAGTAGAAATTTCGGAATGAAATTCTTCCCCTTCATTAATTATTAAGTAATTATCCTTTTTAAGAATTAAGTCCTTCTTATTAACTTGATGATATTGGTACCCATCTGATATTGTCCTTATTGATAGACGCGAAACATGCTCACCAGAATATAACTTGTTTGATTTAAAATAATAAGCATTTGTTCTGACACTGCTAATCACATCACCCATATTAGAGCAATAGTTTTGATTGGCTATTGCTTTATGAAGCGTAGAACAATATGGGCAGAAATTTATCACTCGATTACCTATCTATTCTAATATCCAACATTTTTGTCTTGCATACCATATGTATTCTTTGGTTCGCCATACTTTTCTGCTGCTGCATCTAACATAGTTTTAGTTGCGGATGCGCCTATGCGGGTCACTCCCAATGCTTGCACCCTTAGCATATCATCTACGGTTCTTACTCCACCTGCAGCCTTGACTTGCACCTCATCAGCAGAGTTCTCTCTCATTAATTTGAGATCATGCTCAGTAGCTCCTTGGTAGCCATATTTTCCATCTGCTCCTTTCACCATGCCGTACCCAGTTGATGTTTTTACAAATCCTACTTTATGCTTACTACAGATTTCGCATAATTTGATTTTATGCTTGTCTTCAGATAAAAAATCATTTTCGAATATTACTTTCAAGATTGCTCTATGTGATTTACAATTGTCATTAATAGCTCCTATCTCTTGGTCGATATAATCCCAATCCTCGCTTATAACCTTACCGATATTAACCACCATATCAATCTCTACAGCACCATCTTTACAAGCCTGATCTGTCTCAGCTACTTTGATATTTATGCTACTATTCCCTTGCGGAAATCCTATCACTGTACCTACTAAGACATCCGATCCTTGCAGCCATTCTACAGCTTGTTTTACAGCATAAGGCTTAATGCACACTGAAGCTACATCATATGCTTTAGCAAGTTCACATCCTTTCTTTAGATCGGCATCCGACAGTGTGGGGTGTAGTAGAGAGTGATCTATCATCTTTGCTAATTCATGCGTTTTGCTCATAGTAGAAATTTGATTAAAAACTAAATCTCTAATTTAACCCCTTTATCAGAAAACAAGTCAAGCGTTTATGGATAAATAGACGTTTTTAAGATGATAAATCTACCAAAGGGTTAAAAAGCAGCATTCAAAAAATGAAATTGAAAAATTTCCTATTGTTAATTAGTTGTTTATTCTATCTACTATTTTATGGTTCATGCCTTGACGCAATAGACTTTGATGTCCCAAAAGATTTTCAAGATGCCGCCGTGATCACAGGCAAACTAATCAAGGGAAATCCTTCAATTGCCGAAGTCCGAATTCAAAATCTATTTGACTTCTCGTTTGAAGATGCAATCTATGTTACCGCACAAAGTGTCAAAATTGTAAATGAGAAAGGAGAGGAACTCGAGTTGCCTTTGCAAAGAACTGCAGAGTATAGTATAGAGATATACCCAGACTCTAGTTTTGAAGTAGAAATCGGACAAAAATATCATGTTGAAGTAGAATTTTTCAACGGTAAAAGCTTTAAGTCAACACCAGCAGAATTATTAGCAGTTCCGAAAATGGAAAATGTTGATTTTGAATTTTTTCAAAAAGACGTACCTGTATTTAGGCGTGATGATCAAACACAAACATGGATTAGATATTTTATGAATGGTGATCTCTTGTCTCCAGACAGTAGTGAGCCAAAGAACCTTAAGTGGGAATTCCAGCGGACCTACAAACTCACAGATGACGGACGGAATACTTGCTATTTAACAGGCGGAGTAAGTTTTGATCTTATTGCGATTGTAAATTCTGAATTGGTGAACTCTACTTCATTGGTAGATTTTCCTGTACTAGAACAATTAGTCTCTAGCACTATGGTCGAAGGTCAATATGTTACTTTCATCCAAGAAGCGCTAGATGATGGTGCCTATAAATACTGGGAACAAGTAAGAGAATTATCTACTAACTCAGGTACATTTTATGAGGCGCCACCTGGACAACTGATTTCTAATATCGAGACCACTAACGGTACTGAGGGAGCCGCATTTGGGTATTTTTATGCCAGTGAACAAGATACTTTGAGGTTTTTTATTGACTCGACGTCTATAGACTTAACTAGAGGGGTTTGCCCTAGATTAACCTTTGACTCAAACAGGTGTGACGAATGTTGTGATTGCACAATTCAATTTGGTAGTACAACTGAGAAGCCTGATTATTGGATAAGGTAGATACTTGTTTTCTAGCTTTATAAAATTACAATTAGTGCTAAGTGATAAACTGTCTCAAATAGTTATGACTCTGCTTAAGTGCAGCAATTCTTTTCTTCTTACTTCCCTCATAGGCTCTGTCCTCTACCTCAACACATACAGGACCATTATATCCAGCACTAGATAACACAGAAAAGAATTTACCCCAGTCCACTTCCCCTAATCCAGGAAGTTTGGGAGTATGCCATTCATTAGGAGGAGCCATGATTCCTTTCTTGTCGAGCAAGTGTCGATCTATCCTTACATCCTTTGCGTGTATGTGAAATAATTTTTTTGCGAAATCTCTCATAGGCGCCAGGTAGTCCATCTGCTGCCAGACCATATGTGAAGGATCATAATTAAGCCCAAAGTAATTACTACGAATAGCCTTATACATTCGTTCCCAAATCTCAGGGGTAGCACCTAAATTTTTACCTCCTGGCCATTCATCATTTGTGAAAATCATTGGGCAGTTTTCTATTCCAACTTTCACCTTTTGCTTTTCTGCATATGTTATTATTGCTGGCCATACTTTCATAAATAGAGGCCAATTGTCATCTACAGATTTAGTATGCTCTCGGCCAATGAAAGTATTAATTCTACCAATCTTTAAAATGCTTGCAGCTTTGATAACTTTCTTGATATGACTGATGTATACTTTTCTTTCCTTAGTATCTGCAACTAGAGGGTTAGGGTAATATCCTAGTCCACTAATTTTTACGCCATACTTCTTTTGAAGCATAAGTATGTGCTCTACATTTTCTTTGTTTAATGTAGATACATCTATGTGAGTCACTCCAGCATATCTTCTGGTTGCTTTTCCATTGGGCCAACACATAACCTCTACGCAGTCATATCCTATATCAGAAGCAATAGCAAATACTTCTTCAAGAGATAGTTCAGCTAAAATGGCGGAGACAAAGCCTAGTTGCATGATTCGTGATTTTAGATTTTATGAGTCTATATGGTTACACTATCTCAAAACGAGCAGCTGCATTAATTCCCTCGCCGCAACTCCTCCCTTTTGTCGTATAAATTCTCTTGGTGTCTCGTCACCTATCTCATAGGTAATTGCTTCAGCTTCTAACTGCACATAAAACCAACCTTTAGAAATTGGATTTAAGAGCCCCCCTGGACGGTCATCAGGTGTATAATCTGGCAAACTCTCGTCTATCCCTTGCAACCATAAATCCTTAAGTCCTTTTACTAATGGATTATAACCTGAAGGCAAAGTATAGTAAAGATCTTTTTGTGTAGAATGGAAATCGATTCCAAAAAGGACATCATTTTTATCTCGCTTCGTTGACTCAACAATATGACTAGTAACTGCTTTAATTTCCTCTTGGTGGTAATACTGCCAGTCTCTATTAAGATCTATCCCTCCAGCACTATGCCTCCAGTGCCCAAGATCTACCCCGTCTGGATTCATTAATGGATAAACTAAAATTCTATATTTCTTCCTGAACGCATTACTCAGATAATTATCTTCCATGATTTCTTCTATAAAGGATTCCATAGCAAAGTGACCCGTCACCTCAGGTGGATGTTGCCTCCCTATCACAACTATAGCTTCTTTCCCTTTTGGCTGACCTTGACAGATATCTAAGAAGAGCATATCTCTTCCTAATTTACTTTTACCGACCACTTCATATTTGACATGTGGTTTTGTGGCAATCATT
>CALFUQ010000328.1 GCA_937929885.1 uncultured Saprospiraceae bacterium | reverse complement strand
ATAGATGCTAAGATTGTTAAAGAAGCTTTAATTGACAATGAGTTAACTGCCATTCTCTGTGGAGCTTTTGGCCCTACAAGAGACCTTACCCATAATGATTCCAAAGTCCACCAGGTATGCAAAGATTATGTTTACCAATGTTTTGATTTTTGTCATGAGTGGGGTTGTGATTTTGTTGCAGGGCCGATGTATTCTGCAGTTGGAAAGGCGAGACAGGTACCTCAATCCCAACGGCAGAAAGAATGGGAAATGGCAGTAATTAATCTGCGAGAGATTTGTGAGCGAGCGGGTAAAGAATCTCTAAGCATAGCACTTGAGCCGCTTAACCGTTTCGAATCTGATCTAGTCAACACCACTAATGATGTGGTCAAACTAGTAAATGATATAGACCATTCTTCCGCTCGTATTCTTTTAGACAGCTTTCATATGACCATAGAAGAACGTGATCTTGAGCAAGCATTCATCAATGCGGGTGATAAACTTATCCATGTACAAGTATCCGAGAATTACAGAGGAGCACCTGGTACTGGCTTGACAAATTGGGACGCAATCAAAAGAGGTTTATCTGCTATTAACTATAATGGTGTAATCTCGATAGAGAGCTTCACACCTAATGTGCAGGAGTTAGCAGGCGCCGTATGTATTTGGAAGCCTTTCACTAAGACACAGGATGAATTTGCAGTAGAAGGATTAAGTTTTTTAAAATCAAAATTTATTAGTTAATAATAGAAATGTAGTATCGATGGCTAAAAAGAAAATTAAAATTGCAATTGCTGGTTTAGGATTTGGAGCTGAATTTATTCCTATTTACCAGAAGCATAAGAAAGCAGAGATGTATGCAATATGCCAAAGGACAAAACGAAAACTAAATCAAATTGGCAATGCTTTTGGAATAGAGAATAGATACACTTCCTATGAAGAAATGCTTAAAGATCCTGAGATAGATGCCGTGCATATCAACACACCTATACCAGATCACGCAGCTCAATCTATAGCTGCACTCAAAGCAGGAAAACATGTGGCTTGCACCGTGCCGATGGCTACCTCCGTTGACGATTGCCGAAAGATAGTAGAGTTAGTAGAAGAGACTGGACTCACGTATATGATGATGGAGACAGTTATCTACAGTCGTGAATTTCTGTTTGTAAAAGAAATGTACAAGAAAGGAGAATTAGGGAAATTACAATTCCTTCGTGCATCTCACCAACAAGAGATGGCAGGATGGCCTGGCTACTGGGAAGGATTGCCGCCAATGTATTATGCAACACATTGCGTAGGCCCAGTATTAGCTTTGGCAAAAGCAGAAGCAGAATATGTTTCTTGCTTAGGGTCAGGTACAATAGACAAAAAATTGATACCAAAGTACAAGTCACCATTTGCTATAGAGACTTGTCATATAAAGTTTAAAGATTCTGATCTGTCTGCAGAAATTACTAGGTCGCTATTTAATACTGCACGCCAGTATAGAGAAAGTTTTGACGTCTATGGCAGTAAAAAATCATTCGAATGGAATCTCATCGAACACACTGATCCAGTAATACATACTGGTGAAAAGCCTGAGAGAGTAAAAGTACCAGATTATGCCCATCTACTTCCTAAGGAGATTGCTCCATTCACAACGCAAGGAGTGTATGACAGCGATGACAACCAGCACCTTTCTTTTATTCAAGGGGCAGGACATGGAGGCTCGCATCCTCATATGGTGCATGAGTTTTTATCAGCACTAGGAAAAAATAGAGATGCATATCCAAATGCTAAGCAGTCAGCTAACATTACTTGTGTAGGTATACTTGCTCATGAATCGGCAATGAACGGAGGAATAAGGAGATACCTTCCAGCTTTCACACAAAAACACTTTTAACTCAAACGACATGAAGCAATTCCTCACCATACTTGGTCTTTTTATTCTTTCTTCTTTTTGTTTTACCTCTTGTGTAACAGAACCAGAAATAATAGAACCACGTCGAATGGAAGTGTTGTTTCTTGGACATGACAGTGAGCATCATAACTCTGAAGAATTCTTGCCTTATCTCGCATCAGCTCTTACTCCGAAGGGAATCAATTTTACTTATTCAGAAACGACTAACTCCTTAAGTAAGGATAATCTTAAGAAGTTTGATGCATTAGTTATCTATGCCAACCATGATGAAATTAAATCTTATCAAGAAAAGGCGTTGATGAATTTTGTTAAGAATGGTGGAGGATTAATCCCAATCCATTGTGCTAGTTATTGCTTTAGGAATTCTGATGATTATGTAGAGTTAGTTGGAGGGCAATTCGAATCTCATGACACGGCAACTTTTGAGCTTCAAAAGGTAGATAATCCATCAAGTTTTGCAGGACTATTACCGACTTTTTCAACATGGGATGAAACGTACGTTCATACCAAACTTAAGGATATTAATGTATTGCAAGAACGAATAGAAGGTGATCACAAAGAACCTTATACCTGGACAAAAGAATACGGAAAGGGTCGAATGTTTTATACCGCACTAGGTCATGATTTGAGGACCTGGGCACAAAGCGATTTTCATGAGTTAATTTACCAAGGAATACTATGGGCTATAGGAGATAACAAAAGAGAGGCGCTAGCAAAGATGTCGTTCCCAACATTAGCATACTCCCCAGCTAAAATTGCCAATTATGAAAAGCGTGATCCTGCTCCTCAACTGCAAGCGCCTTTATCACCAGAAGAATCTATGAAGTTGATTCAGATACCACCAGGTTTTGAATTAGAGTTATTTGCTTCTGAGCCAGACATCATCAATCCTATAGCGCTTAACTGGGATCACAGAGGAAGACTATGGGTTTTAGAAACAGTAGATTATCCAAACGATATAACAGTAGAAGACGGAGTTGGAAATGATAGAATAAAAATCTTAGAAGATACAGATGGAGACGGTAAAGCAGATAAGTTTACAATTTTCGCAGATAAGTTAAGTGTACCCACGAGCCTTGTTTTTGCAAATGGTGGGGTCATAATATCACAAGCACCACATTTCATTTTCTTAAAGGATACCGATGGTGATGATAAAGCTGATATAAAGGAAGTTATTATAGATGGCTGGGGTACTTTTGATACACATGCTGGGCCCTCTAATTTAAGATATGGATTTGATAATAGGATTTGGGGTGTTGTAGGTTACTCAGGTTTTGAAGGAACAGTAGCTGGCGTAGATCACAAATTTAGTTCGGGCATCTACAGTTTTAAGCAGGATGGATCTGAGTTAGATTATCTCAGCAGGACTTCTAACAACACTTGGGGGCTTGGTATATCAGAAGAGAATGATGTATTCATCTCTACAGCAAACAATACTCATAGTGCTTATTATGCGATTCCTGAAAGCCATACGAATGATGTGGAAGGTATCCATCTCAGAGGAGTTGAAAAGTTAGATGGTCATTATCTATTTCATCCTATCACAAGAAATTATAGGCAAGTAGATGTATTCGATGGTTTTACAGCTGCCGCTGGGCATGCGCTATATACAGCTAGAAATTTCCCTCAAGAATATTGGAATCGCATAGCTTTCGTGGCGGAGCCTACTGGTCATCTTTTACACAATGCTGTCTTATCCAATAACGGCTCAAGCTTTACTGAATCTGATGGTTGGAATTTATTCGCAAGTTCGGATGAATGGGTTTCTCCGGTTGCAGCTGATGTAGGGCCCGATGGTGCGGTATGGATTGCTGATTGGTATAACTTCATAATACAACATAATCCTACTCCTCCTGGATTTGAAAATGGCCTTGGCAATGCACATATAAATCCTCTAAGGGATAAGCAAAGAGGAAGAATATATAGGATAAAGTATAAAGGAGCAAAAAATATTAACCCCATTAATCTTGAAGGTGCTACAGCAGAAGAGCTAGTAGCTCAATTAGGTAATGACAATATGCTGTGGCGGATGCATGCACAACGGTTGCTAGTAGAGACCAAAGATCGATCGATCAAATCTACACTCATTGCTGCAGTCAACGATAATAGTAAGGACGCTATGGGGCTAAATAATAAAGCGCTGCATGCCCTTTGGACTTTAGATGGTTTAGGGTTTACCAAAGAAGGAGATGATGAGATGTTGAAGCTCATTCAAAGTGCATTAAGTCATCCTGCTGCTGCCGTGCGCAAAGCAGCCTTACAAATCTTACCTGCTGATAAGCTAGCGCTTGACATAATATTAGAGTCTGGCATTTTGGAAGATACTCATGGGCCAACCAAATTAGCGGCAATTAATAAATTATGGGACTTACCATCTTCTGAAGTATTAGGTGAAACATTGCTAACCCTTACTCGTAACAAAAAATTGACTGAAGACCTATGGCTCGCAAGAGCTACCTATGTCGCAGCTGTTAAACACAAAGAATCATTTGTTAAAACCCTTTCTAAATCGGAGCCAAGTGCTATTGCTGCTAGTCAAGGAAGCACTACAACAGACGTTACAGATTACAAAGCAGCAGTTCTGGATATCAATGATTGGAAAGACATTCCAGTTCCACTATGGTTGAGTCATACAGACCATGAAGAGTTGGTTGGATTTTCGGGACTATTTTGGTATCGGACAGAGATAGATCTACCTGCTGGTGCAAGTGGAAGTTCTGGTAAGTTTAGTTTACCAGGAGCATGGAGTAGGGACACCGTATACATCAATGGCCGCATGATAGGTGCTGGAGCTGGTTGGGATGTACAGCGAGATTATAGCATTCCAACTGGTCTTCTTAAAAAGGGTCACAACTCTATAGCCGTAAAGATCCAAGGCGGAGGCGGCATAGGCGGAGATAAAGATAAGATGTACTTGACTTATGGCAGTGAGCGAGTAGAGCTTGCTGGTACTTGGAAATATAAGATTGAAAAAGTGATTAGTTCTGGCAGATCAGAATATGCGGATGGAGATGGGATTGTGGATGTATTCCTTAAAAATTATGGGCCATATGCAATTCAACAACACGATAAACTCACTAACAGAAAAGTAGATCGAACTATTATCATCAAGACTATAAAAGATCAGATGAAATATGATATCACTGAGATAAAAGCAACCCCGGGCGAAGTCTTAAAAATCAAGTTTGTAAATAATGATGCTATGCAGCACAATCTTTTATTGGTTTCGCAAGGAGCCTTATCCCTTGTTGGAAATAAGGCAGAGATTATGGCAAAAGAAAAAGATGCTGCTGAGAAAGACTATACACCAGATATGAATGAGGTGCTTTATAAAATTCCTATGATCGATCCTGGAAGTGAATTCGAATTAATTATTGATGTACCTGAAGAAATGGGGGATTATCC
>CALFUQ010000327.1 GCA_937929885.1 uncultured Saprospiraceae bacterium | reverse complement strand
TGCAGGAGTAGACATCATTGAAAATGGCGAATCCTCTTCTATCGGGTTAGAAACACTTATACAAAAAAGATGGGACGCCTACTCTGTCTGGGCTAGCTACACCTTAAGTCAGAATAAATATTTTTTCCCAACGACGAATATTGCTCCATTCCCTGCTAACAATGATCACCGTCATAATTTGTCTTTAGTTAACACTTATAATATTAAGGATCTGACTTTTACCATTAATTATAACCTCAGGTCGGGTCTCCCCTATTCTAGTCCTACTCGTATAAATACTACTACGATTGACGGTAAAAATAATTACACATTTCAATTTGATAATCTAAACGATAAGCGGCTTAAAGGGTATCATAGATTTGATGCAAGTATTAGCTATCGCAACTCAATCTTTAAAGACAGGCTTAAGATAGAAGCAAACCTAAGTCTTGTAAATGTTTTTGACTCTCGAAATGTGTATACGAGGAATTCATTTTTGGATTTTGATGAAGATGACCCAAATAAGCCACCCGTAATTGAAACATTTGATAAGAATTTATTAAGAAGGACTCCAAAGTTATTAGTTAGGTTTTATTGGTAGTCGAACAATGCTTTTCGAAATGAAATACTTATGCCGATTCCTAAATAATTGTTAAAGAGATTTAATTTATCTGGAAATCTTTTTGTCTTGGTAGGGTAAAAATGATGACGACTGTTTTAAGTGTATAAAATTTATTTAGTCACTTAAAATTAATTTATGCCCTTATCAAATTTTTTAAAGTTCACTTTCACATTTTTCTTATTAATCGGCTTACTCACTTCATGCAGTAAAGATGGAGACCCTGTAATTGCAGAAGAAAATATTGCTTCTACCTCAGTTCGAAGTTTAATTGATACCGATAATCAAAACTCAGAACACGACGAGCATGCAGATTTTGTAGATTGTTTCACAATTGTATTCCCCCTTGACATTGCCTTCCCCGATGGCACCACCCAAACTTATAATAGTCTAGAAGAAATTATAACTGGGATAGAATCTTACCTTGATGCCAACCCTAATTCCATAGAAGATCCCATGCCAATTTATCCGATCACCGTCGAATTAGAAGACGGTGAAACTCAAGTCATCACTAATGATGAAGAGATGGAAGCTTTGGTATTCCAATGTGTAGATAATTTTTGTCCTACAGACATAATTTTCTGTTTTGAAATCGACTATCCCATTACCATTATCTATGCAGATGATACAACTCAGAAAATCAACAATGATGATGAATTTAGAGATGCAATCATAGATTGGGAATCGAATGCTATGGAAGGCGATCAAGAACCAACATTAGACTATCCAATACAAATAACTAAAGAAGATGGAACTGCAATGACAATAAATAATGATGCTTCTTTTGAAGCAGTATTCGATTCTTGTTATGACCAGTATGAGCATGATTACTTAGAAGAATGTTTCGAAATAGAATTCCCAATAACATTGATTAGCGGAGAAGATAGGTTAGAAATTAATAATACAGAAGAATTATATGCTACAATAAAAGCACATGAGGAAGCCTATCCTAATGACAGTATAGATATTACAGCGGTTTATCCAGTCACAATTAATTATCCTGATGGGACACAAAAGAATATTACTTCAGATGAAGAAATAGAAGCAGCTTACGAAGAGTGCGCAGACTAGGATTTAAATAGTTAGGTTGAGGTCAAATGATTACACGACTTCCATAAGCAAACAAACCACCTCTAACTTTAGAGGTGGTTTGTATTTAGCTCAATAAAAAATACTCTTCCTGAACTAAAGCTCAAAAAAAGTATTTGCATCAAATATTATAATCTCTTATTATTTCTGAATGACTAATTTTTCTGTCTTTATCGATTTACCGTCTATGATACTCAAATAATAAGTCTTATCCTGATATTTACTAGTCTCTATCGATTTAGTATAAGTCCCAGCTTCTAATGCCTCATTTGTTATTACCTCATATACTCTGCCCGTCTCATCTCTAATCTCCACTCTAATTTGTCCTGCCGTTTTAACCTCATAAGTTACATTCGTCATTACAGACGCAGGATTAGGAGAGACCGATATAGTATTAAAATCGCCAATCACCTCATTAACATCTTCTTGTACTCCATTAGGATCCATGAGTAAAAATCTGGTTTGCTTTGAAAAGTGCCTTCCCCTCTTCTTACCTTTCCATCTTTTATCATGTTTCCCATCAGGAACACCACCTTCTTTCTCCCCATCAATTTTTAACTCTTCTTTTCTCTCTTGCCTTTTCTCTTTCCATTCTTTTTTCTTTGCTTTCCACTCCTCTTTCTGCTCAGCCTTCTTCTCTTTAAAGAAATCTTCATTATCCTCGAATATTGAAGCTATCTCAGTTTCATACTTTTCTGCAATTGCTTTAAGTTCTTTCATATCAACTTTAGCTTCTTCGTGCTTTGCCTTTCGCTCTACTTTAAGCGCTTGCTTCTCATCATCAGATAGTTGCTTAAAATCTTTTCTACTTCCCTTCACATTCTCTTTGTGCTTTGCAAAAGTCAGCCTTAATTCCTCTATCAATATTTTATCTTCCTCTGATATCGATTCATCTAGTTCTTTTCGCATCTCTCTTAGTCTATTTAAAGTCTCTTCATCCTTAGCTAAATCCCTTTTAGCTTTTCTGCCCTTTTTGCCATTATTCCCTCTCTTTCCTTTTGCTCCCTTTTTAGTTTTTAATTCTTGGAATTTAGCTAATTGCTCCTCATTTAGAATTTGTGCTATTGCGGAATCCATAGCAGCCCTCTTATCTTCTCGAGATGTTGCTTCAGTGTTCTCTCTAAGTCCTTCAAAGACAGTTTTCAATTCTTCTGCTTGCGCTTCTGATAAGTCTAACTCTGTTTTAAGATGCCCAATTTTACCCTTGCTCCCTTCGTGTCCACGCTGAGAAATTGCACTTGTCTGAATTCCTATGCAGAGTACTATTATTAATAATGCGTATTTCATAAATTTTAATGTTGTTTGCTTATATGACATCTTGAGTAAGCAGAAGTTTAATTTGAATATCGAATTTTTTGTTAAACAAATCGTAATAGATCTATAACTCTTAATAAGGGCCATAAAAAAAAGCCACTTTCTATTAGCTAAAAAGTGGCCTTTAATAATTTGAAATTATAGATTACTTGATAGCTTGATTGCCTCTAACTTTAGTACTTATCCTGATGGCATCCTCGACATTGTAGACAAATATTTTCCCATCCCCAACTTGATCAGTCCCTGCATTCTCTTGAATTACACTGATACACTTATCCAGATTTTCGTCACTAATTACACAGATAATCAACACTCTAGTTTGCAGAATCATAGTTTGTTCTGTTCCTCTATATCGCTCACTATAGCTTTTTTGCATACCAGTCCCTTTGACTGGTAGCACAGTCATACATGGAATACCAGCAACTTTTAATCCTGCCTGTACAGCTTTTAATTTTGAGGGTCTTATTATTGCTTCTACTTTTTTCATGATTTTTCTTTTTAAAGGTTATTCGAAAGTTGAGTATGCATCTACACCAAATGATGCTGCATCGATACCAGCAAGTTCTTCCTCTCTAGATATCCTAACTCCGATTGTTATATCAAGAATCTTAAACAAAATAAATGTTACAATAAAAGCCATAGCAGCAATCGAAGCTACGCCAATCAACTGAGTGATCAACTGACTAGCTCCACCGCCGAAAAACAATCCTCCTTCCAAAGCAAATAAACCTACCGCAAGCGTTCCCCATAAACCATTAATACCATGTACCGCTATCGCACCTACAGGGTCATCAACTTTCATTTTATCTATAGTCACAACTGCTACATCTACTAATACACCCGCAACTAGCCCTATAATTATTGCAGAGTTAGGACCAACTACATTACAACCAGCCGTGATCCCTACCAGCCCAGCGAGTACACCGTTTATCACCATAGTGATATCTACCTGACCATATCTAAACTGCGTATATACCATAGTTGCGATTCCTCCTGCTGCAGATGCTAAAAATGTATTAGTAGCAACAGTACCGATAAGTTCCCAGTTACCTACAGCAGCAAGCGTTGATCCAGGGTTAAAACCGAACCACCCAAACCAAAGTATGAATGCCCCTACTGACGCTAGCGGTAAATTATGCCCTGGTATCGGTGTGATTTCTCCGTTTTCATCATACTTACCTAATCTAGGCCCTAGTACTAAGGCAGCTGCTAAAGCAGCGAAACCACCCATTGCATGAACTGCAGCAGAACCAGCAAAATCATTAAACCCTCTACCAGCTAGCCAACCATTAGGGTTCCAAACCCAATTAGCTGCCAGTGGATACATTACTGCACAAAATATTACAACAAACAATGCATAGACCCAAACCTTCATTCGCTCCGCTACTGCTCCTGATACGATCGAGATAGCCGCAATTGCAAAACCTAACTGAATAAACCAAAATAATTTATTGGAGACAGTTAGTCCTAAACCAAGATCCCCTGATGATATTCCTGTATCAAAAGCAAACCATCCATTTGAAGCTCCATAGGCTATCCCAAACCCTATGGCATAAAATGCAAGCCCTCCAAAAATAATGTCGATAATAACTTTGGCAATAATGGACATTGCGTTTTTCCCTCGAATGAATCCTGCCTCGAGTAATGCAAATCCGCCTTCCATTTGAAATATGAGCGCAGCACAAAGTGCCACCCATACGGTGTCTATTCCCTGGACCAGATCCAGGTTAGTTAATTCTTCCATGGTATTATGAAGTTTTAGTTTGTAATTCGTCTTAACTAAATGTAAACTTTGAAAAGAGAATATTTTAAAATATTGAAATTTAATTTCCTGTCAAATTGAAGTTTTTCTGTTTATAAAATAATAGTTTGTTTTAGTTCTATTTTATGAAATTATATTAGACTCGCCATATGCTAAAAATTACTGAGCCACGTATAGAGAAAAAACCTTGAGAGGAAGTTTATAGGTATGCACATTGCTAGTTCCGTAGCAAAGGACAAGACATATAATTTGTGGAGTGGTTTTATGACTAGAAGAAAAGAGATTAAAAATGTGATTGGCAATGACTTTTTTTCTATACAAGTCTACCCTGCTGATTTTGAAATGAAGGACTTTACGCCAAACACTGTTTTTAAGAAATGGGCTGCTATAGAGGTTAGCTCAGCAGAGCACATTCCTACTAAGATGGACCTGCTGATTATTCCTGCTAGTACATATGCTGTCTTTACCCACGTTGGCCCTGCAAGTAGTTTCTACTTAACTGCTAACTACATTTACTCAGAGTGGTTACCATTTTCTGATTTTGCACTTGATGACCAACCACATTTTGAAGTTATGGGAGATAAATATCTTGGTCACGAAAATCCGAATTCTGAAGAAGAAGTATGGATACCGATTAAATACCTCCTGAAGTAAACAACTTAATTCTCATTAGGTGCATATCACAAGTCATGTACAGATAATCTCGGTTCTCCCCTCCGAATGCACAGTTAGATGTAGCTTCTGTAGTCCTGATCATACCTAACAGTTTCCCTTCTGCACTTAGCACATACACACCTCCTGGCCCTGTCGCAAAAATATTTCCAGCTTTATCTATTTTCATTCCATCAGGAAGTCCTTTACCATCATTACCTGTGGCATCATAAAATATTCTTTCATTTGTCAGACTACCATCTGTTGCAACATCAAACGCATTCCAGAGAGCTTTGTCAGGATCTGAGTTAGCTACATAAAGAATCGATTCATCTGGAGAAAATGCTAAGCCGTTAGGTCTAGACATCGTTTTACATAAAACGGTCGTCTTACCTTCTTCATCACTTTTATAAACTCCTTGAAAATCTATCTCTTTAGCAGGATCTTTCATCTGAAATTCTAAACCATAAGGAGGGTCTGTGAAATAATAATCCCCGTTTGATTTTTGTATTACATCATTTGGACTATTAAATCGTTTACCATTCCACTTATCGGCGATAGTTTTATAGTTAGGTTTTGCATTATTCCAATCACCTTCGAGTTGTGCAATTCTACGATCACCATGCTGACACAGTACTAAATTTCCACCGCTATTAACTATGAGTCCGTTAGATCCTACTTCTCCTCCTCTCTCTGCTTTACCAGTATAGCCTGATGGTGTCAAATATACAGGAGCTTCTGTATCTCCTTCTTTCCAGACATGGATTTTGTTAGGTGGAATATCACAAAAGAGTAAAGCATCCAATTCATCCACCCAGACGGGGCCTTCAGACCATTCAAATCCCGAAGCTAATATTTCAATCTTTGCATCTTTAGGAATAAGTGCATCCAGTGATGGATCTATTCGCTCTACTTCACCTATAGTTTTATACTTTATCATCTCTAGATTATTTGCTTTAGGTTTTTCAATATCAGTATTCGATGGTTGATTGCAACACAAGTGTGTAAACAAAAAACCAATTGTCAATAAAGTATAGCTAGTTTTCATTAGGTATGGTTATTCATTCAATATAGCTATTTAAATTTTTGTTTATACTCTTGAGTAAACTTCAGTTTTCATTTGAAGACCAAGTACCAATTACATAAAATTAAAATTTCACTAGATTGAGAGTAAGAATTAAAATGGATCTCATTTAAGAACAAAAAAATAGAGAAATCATTTAACCATGATTTCTCTATTAAAGGCCTTTGATAGCATTCCTAAAAGGTGTAAAATTTAGAATGTCTCTAGAAAAACAATCCTAATCTTTTAAGATTTTTAGTGCGTATAATACATAAGTAAAAACTGCACATGCTATAAAAACGCCAACCGTAAGTAAAAGTAGCTTCATAATTGTACGTTTTAGTTAATAGAAATATACAAAATATACTTCTGAAAATCTAACTATTATCTACGAAATAGTATGTTTTGTGGCATAAAAAGCTAAATTTTTCTTAAAAACACTCCTATTTACTCACATTTCTGTGACTTTCTTAGTCAGCTATGTCATAGCAGACTCAAACAGAAAGAGATTTTCAATTATGATATTCCTATTTTATTTTGCTCTGAATTAGAGTAGAATAAACCTCATCATATTCTAATATCAATACTAAGCCCACACAACACAATCTTCACTCTTATGCCAATCTAGATACTTTTCGTTGTGTACTTTATTGATCATATTTCTCTTCACTTTTAGTGTTGGTGTAAGCATTCCATTTTCATTTGTCCATGGTTCATCCATAACTACAATAGTCGATACTTTTTTATAGCCATCTAATTTTGCGTTTGCGTTTTCGAGTGTTGAGGTTAGACTTTCTTTTAGTTGTTCTTTATTTTTTTGAGATCCTAATTCAGACAACACTACTAGCGCTAGAGGCTGTGCTATTCCTCGGCCTACAATTGCAATCTGCTCGATATCATCATCTCCAGCAAACTTCCATTCGATCGGAGCAGGCACAATAAACTGACCTTTCTCTGATTTAAATGTATCCTTTATTCTACCTGTGATAAAAAGATACCCTTCGTCATCTACATATCCTTGATCACCTGTGTGTAGCCATCCACCTTCTAGAGTTTCTGCAGTCTTTTCAGGGCTCTTGTAATACTCCTTCATGACAAAGGGGGCTTTCATAAGAATCTCTTCGGTCTCTGGATCAATTTTTAATTGCCCCGGCTCTTGAACCTTACCCACCGATCCAGGTTTATCCTCATCTACACCGATGAAGGTACATACTGCACAATTCTCAGTCATCCCATAGCCTTCTGATATCGGTAATCCTATACGCTTATACCATTCCTTATTATTCTGAGTGATAGGCGCAGCGCCGCTAAGCAAACATCTAGCTTGATCTAATCCGAGTGCTTTGTGTATTTTCTTTTTAACCATTCCAGATACAAATGGAATCTTAAGCATCTTATTCAATTTCTCTTGAGGCATCTTACTTAGCACTCCTTGTTGAAACTTTGTCCATATCCTAGGAACCGCAAACAATAAGGTTGGCCTCGTTCCCTGGATATTCTTTGCAAAGGTTTCTAATGATTCTGCAAATGAAATCGACCCACCATAGCTTATACAATTAGACTCTACAACTACTCGCTCAGCAATATGATTAAGCGGGAGGAAAGAAAAATACCTATTGTCTCCTTCCATTGATACATTGAGATTATTCCCTCGCTCAACCAGCTCTGATGTCGATGACAATGTACCGAAAGTAAGCACTACACCCTTTGGAGTACCAGTAGTCCCAGATGTAAAAACGATAGTCCACATGTCCTCAAGACTTGGTAAAGGAGGATCAACAATCGGCTGATGCTTAGTCAAAAGATCATCCCAATCATGCCCTATATTGATTTTAGCATTATCAGCGTATTGAGGAAATTTAATCACAGGCATTCCATCTGGCACTCCTTCTTTCATGTTTTCCCAGATATCAATATCTAACTTACCCGCAAACATGGCATCCACATCGCCGAGTGCTAGTACTTCCTTTAATTGATCAGCATTAAGTGTAGAATATAGCGGTACCGAAACATAACCTGCCATAATGATTGCTAAATCAGAAATCACCCATTCTCTACAATTCTTTGAGACAATGGCTACATGCGCTTTATCTTTTAATCCTAACGATCGTAATGCAGCTGCCATCTTCCGTATCATTACACCTGCCTCTTTCCAGGTGGTCTCTTCCCATTTATCCCCAAATGGTTGGCGTAAGAATATCGCGTCAGGAGTAGCCTTCTCCCATTCATAAAACCCTTCAATTAATGTCCTAGTCTCCATATTTTTTCTTTGAGAAATAAGGTAACAAAATTTAATAAGGTCAATTTAATTAATCCCATATTTATAATCGCATCCTCCAAATTATTTCAAGATTTTACAAATTTATATTCTCATGTTATATTGTTCCTTTGACTACTTTTAGCCTTTAAAATAATAGAGAAATAAAATCAATGGAAGAGCAAATTGGAAATGTACTTACAATTATGATTGTAGGAATGCTGACAGTTGTAGGCATCCTCATACTTGTAGTATTTTCTGGTAAAATCCTGATATCCATTCTAAATAAAACTGGATTTAAGCTCAATAGAGCCGATAGTGATAATCAACAAGAAAATAGAGATGTTATCCCGCAAACTGTCATTAACGCAGCAATTCAAAAATGGTCTGGAAATAAAGCCACACCTGTCTCCATCAAAAGAATAAAATAATGGGAAAAGAGATCAAACTCTCCTTAGTATATAGAGATATGTGGC
This sequence comes from uncultured Saprospiraceae bacterium, assembly GCA_937929885.1. GTDB lineage: Bacteria > Bacteroidota > Bacteroidia > Chitinophagales > Saprospiraceae > CALFUQ01. Next base: position 13,144 of record CALFUQ010000327.1, on the reverse strand, counting down.
AGTCCTCTGGGAAATATATGCCTCGCAAAGATCAATTAGTAAAAGTTGCAGAACCTATCGTAGAGATGGGTTGCTTTCACAGAGTAGAAACTAATGGAGGAGGATTCGAACAAATAAATCTCTTATATGGTGAGAATCCGAATCTCGCTGTCAGAGCTTGGACCAAAGCTTTTAGAAAAGCAGGGATTCAAACGCACATGCTAGAGCGTGGCCTTAATGGAATCAGGATGAGTCCAGTACCTAAAGATGTGAGGCAATTGATGTTTAAGTTGAAAAAAATCCAAGGAACAGATATTTCTAGGTCATTCGACGGCTTAAATAATCCACAAAACCTTGCACTCTCATTTCAGTATGCTAAGGAAGGGGGAATGATACCTCAAGGTGCATTAAGTCTTACCTATTCTCCCCTACACAATGTTGATTATTATATCAAATTAGCAGATCAATATATTGATATAGGCGCTGAAGAAATTTGCATAAAAGACATGGCTGGAATCGGCCGACCAGTTTCTATAGGAAAGATTGTAAAAGGAATAAGAGAAAGACACCCAAATATCATCATACAATATCACGGCCACTCTACTCCAGGCCTATCTGTTGCATCATCTCTTGAAGCTGCCAGAAATGGTGTTGACTATATAGATGTAGGTATGGAACCTCTTTCATGGGGAACTGGCCATGCTGATTTGCTAACCATTAAAGCCATGCTTGACGATGCAGGATTTAGTCTACCTGATATCAATATGAATGCATACATGGCAGTAAGATCTATGACCCAGGAGTTCATAGATGATTTCTTGGGCTACTATATTAATCCCAGAAACAGGTTTTTAAACTCTCTGCTTATCAAACCTGGGTTACCTGGAGGGATGATGGGAAGCTTAATGGCTGATCTAGAAAAAAATCTTATCAGTGTTAATCGATGGTTAAAGAAAAACGGGAAGCCTGAAATAAGTCAAGATGAGTTACTTATAAAATTGTTTGATGAAGTAGAGTACGCTTGGCCAAGACTGGGTTATCCCCCGCTAGTAACACCGTTTAGTCAGTATGTTAAAAATGTATCTCTTATGAATGCGATGCAACAAATCAAAGGCAAGGATAGGTGGTCGATGATGGATGAGAATACATGGGGCATGATCATGGGTCAAAGCGGAAAATTATTAGGTCCGATAGACCCCGAAATATTGAACCTCGCTAACGAACAAAACAGAGAATTTTTTGAAGGCAACCCTCAAGATTTATATCCTAACGAGCTAGACAAGTACAGGAAACTAATGGATGAAAAAGGCTGGGATTATGGAGAAGACGATGAAGAACTTTTTGAATATGCGATGCATCCCGCTCAATACGAAAATTTTAAATCAGGAAAAGCTAAGGAGGATTTTTTAGCTGATCTAGAAAAAAGAAAAAATGAAAAGCTAGCGGGAAGTGCAACTCCATCAACTGCTATTACTCCACAAAAAATCAATGTGGATGTAGATGGTAAAACTTACGAGGTAGCTTTATCATGGGGTCAAGATAAGAGCGATGATAAAAAAGATATAGACGCAGCATCAAGCGCCTATGGAGTTAAAGATTTTAAAGAGATCGTAGCGCCTCTTGAAGGCAAATTTTTCTTAACTCGAGATTCTGGGGACACTGCACTTAAAATAGGAGACAACGTAAATGTAGGAGATACTATAGCTTATATAGAATCCATGAAAGTAATCAATGCCATCATCTCAGATCAGTCTGGAGTTGTAACTGAGATTATACCAAGACACGGTGATGATGTATTTGAAGATGACGCAATTATAAAACTTAGTTAAGCGTGGAGATACTTAATCAGCTATATGAAATGACCGCCTTTGGTGAGTTAATCAATGAGCCAGGAGGGATCTTGATGATAGGCTTAGCACTTTTGGTCATGTACTTAGGTGTACACAAAAGATTCGAACCGTTGCTCCTTGTGCCTATTGCATTTGGTATTTTGATTGCGAATTTTCCTGGTGGTAATATGAGTGTAACCTCCACTAATGAAGCTCCAGAGATCGTTCACATGACTATCAATGAAATCGCCAAAGAGCATGGTATCATGAACTTGCTTTACTATGCACTTATAAAAACTGGTTTGCTTCCTCCATTGATATTTCTTGGAGTTGGAGCATTTACAGATTTTGGGCCTATGCTTAGGAACTTAAGACTTGCACTATTTGGAGCTGCTGCACAATTAGGAATTTTCACCGTGATGCTAGGAGCTGTACTTATAGGTTTTACTATGAAAGAAGCTGGAGCACTTGGAATTATCGGTGGAGCTGATGGACCAACAGCTATATATACTTCGATTATGCTTGCTCCTCATTTACTAGGTCCAATTGCCATTGCAGCTTATTCTTATATGGCGCTTGTTCCAATTATTATTCCTTTCGTCGTAAAGTATTCTGTTACCAAAAATGAACTTAAAATAAATATGAAGGAGCAGGATAAACTCTATCCTTCTGGTACAAAGATAAATGACTTGCGTACTGCTAAAATCATGTTCCCGATCGTAATGGGGATTATTGTTGCATTATTAATTCCCTCTTCAGTACCATTGCTTGGAATGCTATTATTTGGAAACTTAATTAAAGAAATAGGTAGTGATACTAATCGACTTTTTCAAGCGGCGACGGATACTATCATGAACACCTCCACTATATTTTTAGGATTGACTATTGGCGCTACTATGACTGCTAGGACATTTTTAAATTCTGAGACTTTATTAATTGTCTTCGGAGGTTTGGTTGCCTTTATTATTTCCATTCTAGGTGGGATATTTGCAGTGAAAATCCATAACCTATTTTCTAAGAAAAAGATAAATCCACTGATAGGTGCTACTGGACTTAGTGCAGTACCGATGGCCTCCAGAGTAGCAAATGAGATTGCACTTAAGCATGACCCTAAGAATCACATTTTACAGTACGCTATGTCTAGCAATATCTCAGGAGTAATTGGCTCTGCGGTAGCAGCTGGAGTATTAATATCGTTGCTTTCTTAATCATCTATTTTGGCTATCGCACTTATCCATTCTTGAGGTAAAGCTTCTTTCTTAAGAGCATTATAGTTGTAAGGAATAATACTTTGTTTTGAAATTGCAGATATTCGCTGATGAGCTTCAGAGTAGATTGCACATTCCATTATAAATCTATCTTCTTTTTTCTCTATAGTTCTTGCACCCACGATAGCAGTATCTGGAAAACTCATTGGAAAGATATATTTACAATCAAGCCAACCTAGGATTGGCCCTACCCCTCCGCCTTGAAATGAGGTATCCATACCCATAGCTTCGAAGTATGCTATTCTTGAAGATTCTGCCCATTTAAGATAGACAGTATTGTTGACATGTCGAGCTGCATCCATATGTCCCCACTGGACTTTATACTTTGCTAATACTTTATACTTATTTAGTTCTTCTTCCATGGTTTAATCTGTACTTCTATCTATTTGCAATTTGTGCTTCTCTATCATTAATTCCCCAGTATCAATTAACCTACTGCTTTAAACTTAGCGAAATACGCTTTCTACTTTCATCTACCTCGATAACAGTGGCATACACTTTCTGATTCAATTTAACTACATCTAGTGGGTCAGATATAAACTTATCTGCCATTTGAGAAATATGAATCAGTCCAGACTCTTTAATCCCTATATCGACAAATGCACCAAACTTAGTGACATTATTTATTACTCCGTTTACTTTCATTCCAGTCTTAACATCTGCTATAGTATTAATACCACTAGTAAACTCAAAAGTCTTTGCCTTACCACGAATGTCTATTCCTGGTTTGGAAAGCTCTTCTAGAATATCATTGATCGTCGGGAGGCCTACATCATCAGTGATATATCTGCTCGGTGATAATTCATTCCTTTTTTGCTTTTCAGAAATCAAAGATTCTAGTTTAACGCCGATATCCTTTGCCATTTTATTGACAAGCTTATATCGTTCAGGATGTACACCTGTATTATCCAAAGGATTCTTACCATTCCTAATACGGAGAAATCCTGCAGATTGCTCGTATGCTTTGGCTCCCATGCGAGGAACTTTTTTCAGCGTCTCGATTTTGATAAACGACCCGTTCTCCTCTCTATACTTAACTATATTAGAAGCAATGGTCGGGCCTAATCCGGAAATAAAAGTGAGCACATGCTCTGATGCAGTGTTTAGATCTATTCCCACAGCATTGACACAACTCTCTACACATCTGGTTAGATTCTCTTTTAGCTTTGCCTGATTTACGTCATGTTGGTATTGCCCAACTCCTATTGACTTAGGGTCTATCTTGACTAGCTCTGATAATGGATCCATTAAACGCCGCCCGATAGACACCGCTCCTCTCACTGTCAGGTCGTGATCTGGAAATTCTTTACGAGCAATCTCAGAAGCAGAATAGATGGATGCTCCGCTCTCATTCACCATGAAGAGCTCAACATCGCACAATTTTGCAGTAGCTTTAAGCAAAGCATAGGTTTCTTTTCCTGCAGTTCCATTCCCGATCGCAATAGATTCTATTTTATATTTTCTTAGTAGGGTTTGTATATCATTCTTTGCTTTCTCAGCTTGCATTTGTGGCGGATGTGGATAGATGACCGTATCGTTTAGCAAGCTACCATTCTCATCAAGACAAACCACCTTGCAACCACTTCTGAATCCAGGGTCTATACCCATAATTCTTTTAGTTCCTAATGGGGGCGCTAATAAAAGTTGTTTAAGATTTTCTACAAAAACACTGATCGCTTCTTCATCAGCCTTCTCTTTGTACAAATTTCTAAATTCTGTTTCTATAGAGCTCGATAGCAAACGATCGATTGCATCCTCGATAGCTAGTTGTAGTTGTTTAAGACAAGATCCTTTAGTTTTATTTTCTATGAATATTCTCCCTAGTTTGTGGAGTACTTCTTCTTTGTCGATACCTAACTTCACCCTTAAGAATCCTTCTTTTTCACCACGCAAAACGGCTAAAAATCTATGTCAGGGAATTTTTTTCGCTGCTTCTTCATACTTAAAATAGTCTGTATACTTTTCAGCCTCTTCTTTCTTTTTAACTACAACCTTTGAGATCATTGTGGCAGTGCGTTCATAGATTCTTCTTACCGCTCCTCTCGCCTCATTATTTTCATTGATTCGTTCAGCTATAATATCCCTTGCTCCTGCTAAAGCGTCATCTACAGTCTTTACTTCCTTACTTAAAAATTGCTTTGCTGATCGATATACATCAGTTACTTTTTGTTGCCATATCTCATTTGCTAATGGCTCTAGACCACGATCTCTAGCTTTCGTCGCCCTAGTTTTCCTTTTCTTTTTATATGGAAGGTAGATGTCTTCAAGCAAAATGCTATCCCAGCAATTTTCAATTTGCTTTTCTAAGGTAGGAGTAAGTTTACCTTGTTCTTTTATTGTTTCTAAGACAAATTCCTTTCGTTTAATAAGTTCTTTGTAGGATTTCCACGCAGCATCGATTTCTCCAATAGATACTTCATTTAAAGATCCTGTAGCTTCTTTTCTATATCTTGATATGAAAGGAATAGTCGCTCCTCCCTCTAAAAGTTCGATGGTATTCTTGATAGACTTCGCTGGGAGATCAAGTTGTCTCGTTATTACTGAATAAATATTTTCTTTTGGCATAAACCAGTACTCAATTTAAAAACTGAAATTAAGCATTTAGTTTACTAAAACTTCATCCGTATGCTCACCTGGTTTAGGTGACCCTGATATCACTTCAGAAGGTGTCCGACTAAACCTTGGTGCAGGTGCAGGTTGCATGATCCCATCTAATTCAAAATAGTTTTTACGAGCTACATTATGAGGATGACTTTGCGCCTCTATCAGATCTAGGACAGGTGCAAAGCAAACGTCACTTCCTTCCATTATTTCACACCACTCTTGACGAGTTTTAGATTTAAAAACCACAGTTAGTTTCTCTTTGAGCTCAGGCCACTTCTTTTGATTGTTTTGACCACCAAAGACCTCTCTATCTAGTCCAGCTTTCTCAATCAATAAAGCATAAAACTGAGGTTCTATCGAGCCAATAGAAACATATTTTCCATCTTTAGTCTCATAAGTATCATAGTAATGTGCACCAGTGTCAAGCATATTTTCTCCTTGATTCATCGAATGCATACCTACTCCGTGCAGCGTATTAAATATAGACATAGTTACGGCAGACCCATCCGTCATTGCCACATCTATAACTTGACCTTTTCCTGATTTAAGTGCTTCTATATAAGCAGCCAAAATTCCTGTAACTAAAAACATACCACCGCCACCATAGTCACCTACCAAGTTTAAAGGTGGCACAGGTTTTTCTCCTTTCCTGCCAATACCTGCTAAAGCACCAGTAAGAGAAATATAATTGATATCATGACCAGCCGCATGAGCAAGCGGACCAGTTTGACCCCAGCCTGTCATACGAGCGTAGATTAGTTTTGGGTTACGCTTAAGACACACATCAGGTCCTATGTCGAGCCTCTCCATAACGCCTGGTCTGAAGCCTTCGAAAAGTACATCACAACTTTCTACAAGCGTTAGCAACTTTTCTACGCCTGCTGGATCTTTTAGGTTTAATGCGATAGACTTCTTCCCTCGTCTGTTAGCATCAGGCATTTTCATATCCATAGCTTTACGCTCGACCAAAATAACTTCTGCTCCCATGTCTGCTAACATCATACCTGCAAATGGAGCAGGACCTAGTCCTGCCATTTCTATAATTCTTAAACCTTTTAAAGGACCCATAACATATAATTTAGTTTCACCCCACTAAATCTATGGTAAGTGCATATGCTATCAAATTATTGGCTAACTAATATTTATTAAAAACTCTTTTCTTGACACTAAACAGTTTACTTTGTAACTGATGACTATAGACCACATAGCAATCTGGGTGAATGACCTTGAAAATATGAAACAGTTTTACGTAAAATATTTTGGAGCTACTGCGAACCAGAAATATCACAATCCAAAGAAAAATTTCAATTCCTATTTTCTAACCTTTGAATCTGGTGCTAGATTAGAATTAATGCAGAAACCAGAAATACCACAAAACTTAAACAATACGATTGATCAATATATAGGTCTTAATCATTTTGCTGTGTCGGTGGGCTCAAAAAACAATGTTGATGAGCTAACAGAGAAACTTAGAAATGATGGTTATGAAGTTATAGGCGAACCAAGAACGACTGGAGATGGATATTATGAAAGTGTAGTATTTGATCCTGAGAAAAACAGAATAGAGATTACAATCTGACTATCACTTATTACCCTCGTAAATTCTTCTCCTTATCCTGGATAGAGTTTCTGGCGTAGTGTCTAAGTACGATGCAATTAAGTACAGTGGTGCTCTTTGAAAAAATGAATTCTTTTCTTGAATTAGGTTTTCATATCGCTGATCTTTAGAAAGAAACTTAGCATCATACAGGTGTTTCATTTCATTTAGATATGCTTTCTCCGCAAGCACCCTACCATATGTTTGCCATTGAGGTCCTCTATGATTTAGCTCTTCTATTGTCTTACGATCTAACACACTTATAGTTGTGTCTTCAATAAAGTGAAAATTAAATCTAATAGGCTCTTTAGTTAAGTAGCTATAAAAATCACTTATATAGTACCCTTCTTTATAGAATCCAACAACTCCTTTGCGTAAACCTGCTTGCTGATGATACATAACTGCAAAACCTTTTTCTATTACTGGGATGATATCACAGTACTCTTCTTTATCAAAGAGTGTTTCTCCTTTATCAAAAGACCTAGAAGTGGCTCTAGACATGGCATAGTTGATCTCTTCTTCTGAGACTCTTGCAAATTTTTTAAGTGTGGATCTTAATGCTTCCATTATCGGTTGAAAATATCAAAAATTCATAACTAAGTGCCGTATTTTAAGGACAATTGTTAAGTAGACGATCATGTTAGAAATATTTATAAAGTGTAAAATCAGATACTTCAGTTCATTCTATTAAAACATGCCAGGAATGGAGTAAAGAAGACATTTGTGAAGTTGGAAAGATGTAAGTGATTTAGAATCGCATAAAAAGCCTCTATGATAGAGTCTTTGGGATTATTCAATTTATCCATGATATCATTAACAAAGAAAGTATAAAATGTCATTCTCCATTTCCACATGTAACAGAGATAGATAACACTGACAAATTATTTAGTCATAATTGACTAATTAGTAAATAATTACTAGCTTTAATTATATGTAAATAAAGCATTTGCTTTAACTCACTTTCACACTATTCTCAGAAGTAATAGTCATAACTAGATTAATTCAAAATAATGGATAGTTTAAAAACAAGTATAAATATCAATAGTCGAGCTGCGAAAGAAAACAGACAAGAGATGTTGGCTTTGTTAGAGCAACTCGATAAGCACAAAACGGAAAGTCTTTTTCAAGGTAAAGATCACCAGATAGAGAGGGCGAGGAAACGCGGTAAATTTTTAGCTAGAGAACGGATTGAGTTAGTCTTAGATGAGGACAGTCCTTTTTTAGAACTTATGCCATTGGCAGGAATGAAGGGAAAGGGATTTGGTGCGGGTGGCACCTCTGTTAGTGGAATAGGATTAGTGAAAGGAAAATTATGTGTTGTCAACTCCAATGTAGGAACTCGTAAAGGAGGGTCTGTAGATTATGCGACTATGATTAAATCTATGCGGATGAATGACATCACCATGGAAAACAAATTACCAGCTATTAATCTAGTTGAAAGCGGAGGAGCTAACCTGCCAGATCAAGCGCGTTGCTTTAATATTGGTGGAAGGTCTTTTAAGGACATTACCAATCGTTCTAAAAATAAATTATCCACTATTTCCATTGTTTTTGGAAATGCAACTGCAGGAGGAGCTTATGTTCCTGGGATGTCAGACTATGCCATTTTTCAAAAAGAAGCTGCAAAGGTCTTTTTAGCGGGCCCCCCACTAGTGAAGATGGCAACTAGTGAAGAATCAACAGCTGAAGAATTAGGGGGCGCAGCCATGCACAGCCAAGTGTCAGGGGTAAGTGATTATTTAGCAGAAGATGAATTGGATGGTATTAAGATTGCTAGGAATATTATGCGTCATGTTAAAGTCACAACGCCTCACCTCGAACCAAAAGAGAAGATTCTCGAACCACTCTATGATGCTGAAGAGATTTTATCAGTAGTTCCAGCTAATACGAAAACGCCGTTCGATATCAGAGAATTAATTATGAGGATAGTAGATGGTTCTGAATTTTCAGAATTTAAATCTGAATATGGCAGCACGATTGTAACAGGGTGGACAAAAATTCATGGCTATCCTGTTGGGATTATTGCAAACAATGGAGTGATCTTCTCCGAGTCTGCAAACAAAGGAGCTCAGTTTATTCAACTCTGCAATAAGAATGATATTCCTATTCTTTTCATTCACAACACTACAGGCTATATGGTAGGAAAAGAATATGAAGAAGGCGGTATTATCAAAAACGGAGCAAAATTAATCAATGCAGTATCGAATAGCGAAGTCCCCCACCTCACCCTGATGGTAGGTAACTCATACGGAGCAGGTAACTATGGCATGAATGGACGATCATATAATCCGCGTTTTTTATTTACATATCCCAATGCAAAACTGGGTGTAATGGGAGGCGAGCAGCTAGCTGGTGTTATGGAAATTGTACAACGTGGATCAGCGAAAGCAAAAGGAATAGAATTTGACGAGGAACAAGCCGCAATGTTGAAACAAATGCTAATCGCTGATGTAGAATCTAAAGCTTCTGCTTACTTCTCAAGTTCAGAGATCTGGGATGATGGGGTAATAGACCCAAGAGAGACAAGAAGCTATATGGGTTTTGCACTTGCAATTGTCTATAATCAAGAGATCAAAGGAACTGAAGCTTATGGTGTTTGGAGGCATTAAATAAGTTTAAGTTTTTCTGCCTGATAACTATTTTCAAATGGAACTTTAACAACAGAATATTTTGAAATCAATTAATTCAATCCTCATAGCAAACAGAGGAGAAATAGCTTCTCGGATTATCCGTACTTGCCGAAAAATGGGCATTAAAAGTATTGCTGTTTTTTCTGATGCCGATAGTGAAGGTTTATTTGTAGAACAAGCTGACTTGGCGATCCACATTGGGGAGAATAGCCCTTCCGCATCTTACTTAGACCAAGATAAAATAATTGGTGCCGCCAAAAAACATGGTGCAGATGCTATCCATCCAGGATATGGTTTCCTCTCTGAGAATGCTGACTTTGCTAAACGATGTGAAGATGAGGGTATCATATTCATAGGACCCAATCCTGCTGCAATAGAAGCTATGGGATCAAAATCTAATGCTAAATCTATCATGCGAACTCATGATGTACCAGTAATACCAGGCTTTCAAGGAGAAGATCAAAGTATGGACCGATTGGTGAAAGAAGCAAAAGGTATTGGATTTCCCTTATTGCTAAAAGCTACAGCAGGTGGTGGTGGAAAAGGAATGAGAATTGTACTTAAAGCTGCAGAATTAGAAAACAACATTGCGGCGTCCAAGCGAGAAGCTAAGTCAGCATTTGGTGATGATGAGCTAATTATTGAAAAGTATATTTCGAAAGGTCGGCATATTGAGTTTCAGATTTTTGGCGACAAGCATGGCAATGCCATTCATATATTAGAACGGGAATGCACCATCCAAAGACGCTATCAAAAAGTATTAGAGGAAAGCCCTTCCCCTGTGCTAAATGAAGAATTAAGAACCACAATGGGCGATGCAGCGGTAAAAGCGGCAAAGGCACTGAACTATGATAATGCTGGAACGGTAGAGTTTATATTCGACGATACTACTAATGACTTTTTCTTTTTAGAAGTTAACACCCGCTTGCAAGTAGAGCATCCTGTTACTGAAGAAATCACTGGCTTAGATTTAGTGGAATTACAAATTGAAATGGCTGAAGGTAAACCCTTACTTATCACTCAAGAACAAGTAAGTGGGAATGGTTATGCCATAGAAGCTCGATTATATGCAGAAGACCCTAGCAATGATTTTCTACCAGCAACAGGAGTTGTCCAATTATGGGATGTCCCAGAGGTAGAAGGATTAAGAATTGAAACGGCAATCAAAAGTGGATCAGAAATTTCGATTCATTACGACCCTATGATTGCCAAAATTATAATTTGGGATAAAAGCAGAAGCTCCGCTCATCGTAAAATGGCTTACACTTTAAAGCATTTGAAATGCTTGGGCTTGACAACTAATCAAGACTTCTTGTTACATCTATTTGAACAACCTGCCATCCATAATGGAGATTACGATACACATTATATCAAAAATCATTTTGATGTAGATTCTTTTAAACAAAATTCAGAAGAGCAACTTGAATTAGCTGCTATTGCTTGTACCTTACTTGATTGGAATGAAAGGAATCAGAGACGAACTTTATTACGAAGTTTACCTTCTGGTTGGCGAAGTAATAGATACGCCCCTCAAAAAGTCGCCTTTTACTTAGGAGATGAAGAAATTAAAATTCAATACACCGCACAAGGCGATAATCATTTTGATATTCAGATAGACGATAACAAACGATCAGTATATCTAAACGAAGCAAATAATCCTCACTTATCTTTTCGATTAGATGGTGTGCTGTATCAAGCTTCAATTACTCAGCAAGGGAATAAATATTTTGTTCACCATCCTAAAACTGGAAACATCACATTACATAAAAAAGAACGTTTCCCTTCAAAAGCAAACACCAAAATAGAAGGAGGATATGAATCCCCTATGCCTTCTCAAATTATAAAAGTATTGGTTAAAGCAGGTCAGGAAATAAAAGCTGATGATCCACTGATGATTATTTCCTCCATGAAAATGGAGAACACGATAGCAGCAGAAAAAGACGGAACAGTAGCAGAGGTGTATGCTGAAGAAGGCCAAAATGTAAAGGCTGGATTTTTACTTTTAAAAATAGAATAGTGAGAAGTCCTGTAATAACTTAAGGGCGTAGACTTTTGAAAGTATAGGCTTAAACTTTAAACCAAAACTTAAACTCAATAAAATGGATAAGAATAAAATCATCATTTCTGCAGCACTTACTGGAGCAGCAACGAATCGCTCCCACTGCCCAGCCATACCTTATACACCAGAAGAGTTAGGTATAGAAGCGAAAAGAGCCGTTGATGCAGGTGCATGTATTGTCCATATACACGCAAGAGAAGACAATGGAGTTCCAAGTTGGAGACCAGAAGTATTCGACGCTATACATCGTGAAGTCAGGAAGCTTTGCCCAGATGTAATTATTAACTGGTCTACGGGTGCAATAGGTCTTGGGGTGCCTGAGCGCACAGCTCACCTGCCTCTTACTAAACCAGAAATGGCAGCATTCAACATGGGTAGTATGAACTATGCAATCTATTCTAAGAGTAAAAAGAAATTTTATTGGAATGATGTATTCGAAAATTCATTCGATACAATGTCTGCGATCGTTACTGTTATGAATGAGAATGACGTTTGCCCCGAGATGGAATGTTTTGATACAGGGCATATTAGAAATGCAGAACCACTTAGAGATATGGGACTCATACCTGATAATGCCTGTTACAGTTTAGTAATGGGTGTATTAGGAGGTATACCTGCTACTGCTCAAAATCTCATTCATCAATCCAAACAAGTACCAGATGGAGCATTTTGGCAGAGTATTGTGATTAGCAGAAAGCAGTGGAAATTGACAGCACAGTCTGCAGTACTAGGAGGTAATATCCGAGTTGGATTAGAAGATAACTTCTATTTACCAAATGGCGAAATGGCAAAGTCAAATGGAGAACTAGTTGATAAAGCCGTAGAGCTAGTTCGAATCATAGGAAGAGAACCAGCGTCAATAGCTGAAGCCAGAGAGTGGTTAAATATTAAACGTGTTAGCTAAGCTCCTTCGATTTAATAACTAGTATTCTCATTTACTTTCAAAATTCACATTAGACATTTTTTTATGGTGTGTTATTTACTATTTATATCGTAATATTTAGATATCTGATATAGCTTCATCACATAATTAATGTATTTTATAATTAATTATCTAACCATCGATAATGTTAGAATTAATCATAAACTATATACCTCAGATCCTTCCTTTAATCTTATTCCTGATCATGCTAGGAATGGGTATGACACTGACTGTTACAGATTTTAAAAGAGTAGCT
>CALFUQ010000326.1 GCA_937929885.1 uncultured Saprospiraceae bacterium | reverse complement strand
GAGCTTAATGGGGTGTTTTGAGAAAGTAGTTTTAAATAATTATCGAGTTCACTTATGTTAGACTTTATTCCAACATAATTTACTTTACCGCCCCCGCTTACATTTGCTTTAAGTATTGCGTTCCATGATTCATGGCTAAATGTTGTTTGTGCAATAACTCCGTTATTGATTTCTTCTTTTTGCTCTTCCTGATCTTTTACAGCGGGTACTTCTATTGATTTACCATTAGGTCTTTCGATATCTACTTCGCTAGTTTGCTTTTGTTCTAAATCACTGAGCGCCTGGTCTTTAGCAATAACGGAAGGTTCAACGTTTTCGGACTTAACCTCTTCTAACACAGTATTAGAGCTGGCTGACACGATATCTTTCTTGGATTCTTTATCCTTTATTTTTGAATCATTTGATGATATGGGATTTGATACAGTCGTAACGTTGGATGAGATCGGCGCTTCTGATACACTCTTTTCTTGTAAAGAAGAGTTAGGTACTGACTCTTTGATTTCATTATTAAGATCGAGCAAATCCTGATCCTTTTCTTCAATCAAATTCTCTTGATCTATAGAAACTTGTTCAATCTTAGTTAAAACTTTTTCTGATGGCTTATCTCCACAATTAGTCATTGAAAGACAACTAATTATCAGCATTGAAAGAAACGTCATATGATTATTCATTTGGACATATAACGCTGCAGAGCGGTTTGTAGTTTTCTAGATTTAGTCTAATCGTCTGCTTGCGAACAAATCTATTCTTCTTCGTCTATGTATTCTACTTTATCAAGCATCGTAAGAGGAATCAGTTTTTTCTCAGCGCTACTGATTGAGCCAAATCTTAAAAACCCTCCTGACGCTTGGGCTACATGCTTAGCAAAACTTATAAAGTCCTTATACAAACTGTAAGAGACTTTAGGATCTAATTTTGACAAAATCGGGTTTAATAATGAAACTTTCTCAGAAATCAGTTTAGTTCTATCTTCTTGGCTAGATGGCAAAGAATCAACAAAACTGTCTAGCTTACTTTCAAAGGTTAGACCTACCTCATGATAATAATCATGTAGCAATTCAGCATTGGCAAATGATCTAATCTTTGTCAATTTCGTCGCCCATTCTTTCTCTTGTTTGTCAATTTCTCCATCAGCCCCTGCTATCAATATAGTTATGAGCGGAATAGCGTCTAGTAACTGGTCTTTTTCTGCGTCTGAGAGTCTATTTAAAATATCCAATTTGAGTCTTATTTTTTCAAATAAAATGCAAGTATATATTAAAATTTCTTGACATACCAACCGAATTTTCTACTATCATAATTGCTTTATCTATGAGGCTAAATTTGAAATAATAATTTTACCTTCACAGGTTCCTAATTGGGAGAATCAATTTAATATTACCTACTTGTCTAAATCATCACCAACCAAAAAGAAAAGCAAGAAAGTAACCCCGCTCATGCAACAGTACGGGCAAATGAAAGCTCAGTATCCAGATGCTATTTTATTTTTTAGAGTTGGGGACTTTTATGAGACTTTTGGCCAAGATGCTGTTAAGGTTTCTAATATCCTTGGGATTGTATTAACAAGCAGAAATAATGGCGGATCGGATATTGAGTTGGCTGGCTTTCCCTATCATTCGCTAGATCTATATCTTCCAAAAGTGGTCAAAGCAGGTTTCAGAGTAGCAATCTGTGAGCAACTAGAGAAACCATCCAAAGAAAAGAAAATTGTAAAGCGAGGCGTAACTAATGTTGTAACGCCAGGAGTTACACTTAACGACAATCTTTTAGATCACAAGCAAAACAACTTTCTAGCCGCTATACACTTTAACTCCACAGATCATCACGGTATCGCTTTCTTAGATATCTCGACTGGAGAGTTTTTAATAAGCGAGGGCAGGCTAAATGAAATCGAAAAACTAGTCCAAAGCCTACAGCCTTCAGAAATTATTTATTCTAGATCGTATCAGAAGAAATATATTGAGTCTTTTGCAGAAAAGTATCATACGTTTCTACTAGACGAATGGATTTTTAGTAAAGATTTTACGCGTGAAAAATTATGTGAGCAGTTTGAAGTTGCTAACCTGAAAGGTTTTGGAGTAGAACACCTAGAAAGTGCACAGATTGCAGGAGGTGCTGCCCTGCATTATCTTAGTACGACCCAGAATGATAGGATTAAACACATCAACCAAATTACACGAATCGAAAGTGACAACTTCGTTTGGTTAGATAGATTTACCATCAGGAATCTTGAGCTAGTCGGTAGCAATCATCATAATGGGCTGAGTCTACTACAAATTCTTGATCATACGATCTCCCCTATGGGTGCAAGATTACTGAGAAAGTGGTTGCTGCTTCCACTAAAAAATCTGCTCGAGATTAATAGAAGACATGAGATAGTAGAAAAATTTCACAATGAAGAAGATTTTAGAGAAGACTTTAAAACCCAATTAAAATCCATAGGTGATCTAGAACGATTGATTGCTAAGATCGCTACAGGCAAAGTCAACCCTAGAGAAATTATTCAGCTCAAAAAAGCACTTGAGGCTCTTGGTCCTATAAAAGAACTGCTTTTAAAAGCAGACAATAAACATTTAGAAATTCTAGGGGATAAAATCCAACTGTGCGAACAGCTGCATGCGCTGATCACTAAGCAACTGGTGGAAGAACCTCCTACCTTGCTATCCAAAGGTTATGTGATAGCTGATGGTTTTGATGATGAGCTAGATGAGCTTAGAAATATAGTAGCCAACAGTAAAGATCTTCTACTCGAGATCCAACAAGTAGAAGCAGAAAAAACTGGTATTACAAATCTTAAAATTGGATTTAATAATGTATTTGGCTATTACCTAGAGGTAACTAACAAATACAAGAACCAAGGCTTGATACCAGACAATTGGGTACGCAAGCAAACACTTACTGGTTCAGAAAGATACATCACCGACGAACTTAAAAAGCTAGAGAGTAAAATACTAGGAGCTGAGGATAAAATCTCAGGAATCGAAGAGAGATTATATCTTGAACTCGTAACCGCTCTACAAGCTTATATAAGCCCCATACAAGCTAATGCTGAGATACTTGCAGAGCTAGATTGTCTTTACTCATTTGCACATCTGGCTGTTAAGCATAATTATGCAAAGCCTGAGGTAAATGACTCACTTATTATTGATATTAAAGAAGGTCGACATCCAGTTATAGAGCAGCAGTTAGAACTAGGTGAAGCATTCGTTCCTAACGATACTTACCTAGATAGCGATGACCAGCAAATCATTATGATCACAGGTCCTAACATGTCTGGTAAGTCTGCAGTATTAAGACAAACTGCTTTGATATGCTTGCTTGCACAGATTGGTAGTTTTGTTCCAGCAACTTCAGCTAAAATTGGGTATATCGACAAATTATTTACTCGTGTAGGTGCATCAGATAATATCTCAAGTGGTGAATCAACCTTTATGGTAGAGATGAACGAGACGGCTAGTATTATGAATAACATTTCTGAGCGTAGCCTCATATTGTTGGATGAAATTGGCAGAGGAACTAGCACTTATGATGGAATCTCCATCGCTTGGGCTTTAACCGAATATTTACACGAGCACAGTGATTATCACGCTAAGACTTTATTCGCCACACACTATCATGAGCTTAACGAACTAGCGAATAGGTTTCCAAGAATTAGAAACTTTAATGTAACTACGAAAGAACTGGGGCACAAAGTTATCTTCTTAAGAAAACTTGTTGAGGGTGGCAGTAAACACAGTTTTGGAATCCATGTAGCTAAAATGGCGGGAATGCCAAATAGCATAGTAGGAAGAGCAGTAGAAATCTTAAAACAATTAGAGGATAAAGCAATAAGCTCTGATGCAGACAGTAAAATTCAAAATATCACAGACAGTAGTCACCTGCAACTATCTATTTTCGAAACCACAGATGAGACTGCTGGCAAACTCAAAAAGGAATTATTAGAAGTAGACATCAATGGAATGACACCTATTGATTGTATGATGAAATTGCAGGCGCTGAAGAAACTTGTAGAGGAAGGAAAATAATAACAAAAACTAAGAAGGGCAGTCTTCTCATGTAAACTGCCCCTTAAAATTCCATTTTAGCTATTTGCCTATTTGTTCTTTCTTTTCTTTATCTGTATTGTTTCACAACTTTGTAAATAGCATTTGCAAATTGCTGATCAAACTTCTTTCTTTCTTTGATATATTCACTTTGAACACTTTGTATAACTTCTCTTGGTAGTTTGCTAACATCTAGATTGTAATCTTGTACTAACTTTCCTAAGCCAGCACTCGCTTGCCTTCTCCTAGGTTCTTCTACTTTCTTTAAGATGTTATCAAATACGGATTTCGGTGCAGTCCTTACATTAGGATCTCTTCTATTTCCAGTCCTTACGCCTTCTATTTCCTTTTTAATGAGATCTAGAATACCCTCTGGTGATTTACCTTTCGCTACTCTTTTATTCTTTGTTTTTCTATCAAGGTTTCTCAGTTGTTCTTTGAGAATTCCGAATACGTTCTTATCGGCAGTTTCTTCATAAGGATTAGACTTATTCTTTTGTTGAACATCGTCGATTGTTTTCAGAATAGTGTTAATGACTTTATTAGCTGACATAGCAATTCATAATTTCTTTAATTAAAAAATGAATAGTTATCTCTAATAGGGACTTAAATCTAGAAAAAATAATTGAGCTTAAGAATATCTACCTTTTCAAATTTTCAGGCAACCCTTGCATGAGTTTATCCATCCCCTTCCCTTTGCTCATCATTTGCATCATCTTTTTCATTTGATCAAATTGCTTGATAAACATATTGATCTCATGAATATTCTGACCGCAGCCCTTTGCTATTCTTCTTTTTCTACTCATGTTAAGCACTTCAGGTTTTGCGCGTTCTACAGGAGTCATGGATTGTATGATTGCTTCTACTTTGTTAAAGGCTTTATCATCGATGTCGATATTCTTTGTGAGTTTATTCATACCAGGTATCATACCCATAAGAGATTTAATATCTCCCATTTTTTTGATCTGGTTAAGCTGGCCTAAGAAGTCATTAAAGTCAAATTTGTTTTTCTTAATTTTCTTCTCAAGTCTCTTCGCTTCTTTCTCATCGAATTGATCTTGTGCTTTCTCAACAAAAGATACGATATCCCCCATTCCAAGAATCCGCTGCGCCATCCTATCAGGGTGGAATACATCAAGTGTATCCATCTTCTCTCC
>CALFUQ010000325.1 GCA_937929885.1 uncultured Saprospiraceae bacterium | reverse complement strand
CGTAAGGCAATGACATCTCATACATCAGCAGATACTGAGCTGCTTCATTTCTATCAGTTGGCATTTTGTAATAGTCCATGTCATCACCATGCATGGATTTATTGACTCTTCTTGCTACTTCTGTATAAGAGTTAACATGAGTTATATCTGGTTGAGCTTTTAACCATGACTCGAACTTTGAAAGATTATTTAGGTATTCTGGATTACTGATCCCACCTGATTCTCCTGATGGTATGGAGTACTCGATATTATACATCCCTGTGAGATTTTCACTGATGTAATCAGAATCTGTTCTGAAGGTTATAGACTCATTAAAATATTTTATCGCTTCATCATTAAGTACATTTTTACTAGCAAAGAATCCCATCAACACAATGAATATGGACAGCGATACAGTGATAGCCGCTGGACGTTTAGTTACCCAAATACCCATTTTCTCATAAAGGGTAGCTTGGGATACAAATCCTGGTACTTGCTTTATCTTGAATGGGAATATGTGGATCAATGCAGGAAGCGTAGTCAATGAAAATATTAATGCTCCGAGCATACCCACTGCTGTCATATTACCTAGATCCCAATAAGGAGGCACGTCTCCAAAATTCATAGATAAGAATCCAATGATCGTTGTGATACTCGTAATGGCCACAGGCATTAGATTCAGCTTTATACTTTCTGTGATAGCATCTTTTTTGTTGTATCCAGCTTTCATCTTATTGATGATCGTCATCAGGATATGGATACTATCCGCTACTGCCAAGGTCAATATGATGATCGGGAATACCGATGATGGTGGTGTCAACTTGATCCCTGTGATCCCGCCGAATCCTGCTGCGAGGCTAATGGACAAGATGATCACAACGAGTGTTGATAGTACGGCAGTAATACTTCTCGTAAGTACACCTATCAAGATCAATACGATCAAGAACATAGCAGGTGTAAGCGTCTTACTGTCACCCGTAGCTGCGCTAAAGAATGCAGAGTTCATAGGAACAATACCCGTCATGTGATACTCAAAGTTTGGATGATCTGCTCTCCATGATGCGATCATCTCTTGGACAGCACTCATCACTTCGATCTGCTCTTGATCTGATTCTCCAGGTAGCTTGATATTAATGTTTATCGCCGTTACAGAGCCTTCCGTATTGACTATCCTATTCACCAATAAAGGATCATTCAGTGCTACTGATTTGACTTCAGCTATTTCTGCTGCAGTCATATCATGCACGTTGGCTGCTAGATCCGCTACATACAAGTCATCCTCAATGGCCTTGGTATGCTGGAAGTTAGTGATAGCATCTACTCTAGAATTGTAAGGTATATTCCAAGCATCATTGGTCATTTCCTCGATTGCCATTAAGTTATCCTTGGTAAATAGATTTTTGTCTTTTGGAGAAAGAGAGATAATGACGCTCTCGTCCTTAGTGTATTTCTCTTGTAGATTATCAAATGCCTCTAGCTGAGGATTGGATTCACTGAAGTAAGTATGGTAGTCACCATCGAACTTTAACTTGGAGCCTCCACCACCTATGCCCATGCCTAAGAGTATGGTTCCTATGAGGACTGCCCAGCGGTACTTTGCTATGAATGCAGCTAATTTTCCTGCGAATGTTTGTTGATCTTTCATGTTAAAATATTCTATTAATTAAGTATTCAATTTTAAAATATGACCGTTGGTCATAAATCTAATGTTAGTATAATGACCATTGGTCATATTTTGTTTAAAAAAAATGAAATTATTTTTTGCTTTCCTGTACAACCCTTTGATATACAGAACCTTGTGCTGGTAATATTTTTTCTGGTAAAAGACCAGAAATCACGTTTTCTACAAAGACGCTATAGAATTCCTTTTCTGATTTACCAAAATATTTAGCCAGCTGATCATGCTTTGTATTCACGATCTGTAATATCCCTACTGCCATTCCCCAGAACACAAATCCTTGCAGAGAACTAATGATGTCTTGCCTGATGACCTTTTTACGCTTGGCATCTTCTATGATTCCTTCCACAAACTGAGAGATATGATAACTACTCATCGCCAACTCCCCTTTTTCTTCCAAGCCTGTATTCTGCTCATAAAAACTTACTAACTCGTGGTAAGTATGTTTCTCCTTGTAGAAATAAAAGTCCGCCCAGAATATTTGCTTTATCTTCTCAAGAGGGTCATTAGTCCTACTACAGTATTCCTTGAAGTATGCTAATAATTCCCTTCTTGCTCTTATGGTCAAGCCTCCTATGATCTCTTCTTTACTCTCAAAATATAGGTACACCGTCCCTTTAGCGATCTTCACTGCTTTAGCCACTTTGCTCATACTCAGTGCCTCTAGTCCCTCCGTGGCAATGATGTCCTCAGCTGCATCTAGGATAGCAGTGTGCTTCATTTCTTTTGCTAATGATTTTCTGTGTTTTATTTTCATTTTAGCTTCTGACCTTCAATTTAATGACCATCGGTCACCAAATATATATCAAATAAATGACCAATGGTCATGTTTTGTTCAAAAAAATCAAACTTTTTTTATATGGATTAAAATATCGTCTGGAAAAGTTGATCAGATAGTGATACTAGCGACGGAGTTTTCTACGAAATACGCAAAGAACTCCTTAGTAGATTTACCAAAGTATTTTTTCAGCTGCCCCTTTTTGGTATCGATGATCTGCAAAATGCCAACCGTCATTCCCCAAAATATGAATCCTTGCAATCCGCTGTCTATATCCTTGCGGATCAGCTTTTTAGACTTGGCATCCTCTATGATCTCTTTTACATAAGTAGAGATCTCAAAGCTTGACATCGCTAGGTCTTTAGTTTCTTGCAATCCCGTTTTCTGTTCGTAAAAAGCGACTAACTCGTGATAGGTTTTTTGTTCTTTATAAAAATGGTAATCGGCCCAGAAGATATTTTTTATTTTGTCGATAGGATCTTTTTCCCTATCACAATATTTTTTAAAATATTCTAGTAATGTTCTACGTGCTCTAATAGTTAGACCTGCTATAATTTCTTCCTTACTATCAAAATAAATATATACGGTTCCTTTAGCAATCTTGGCAGCTCTGGCTACTTTATTGATACTCATTCCACTTAAGCCATCTTTCTTGATCACCTTTTCTGCTGCATTAAGAATAGCAATGTATTTTGCTTCTTTCGCGATTTCCTTTTTTTGTGCTGTTTCTGGTTTCAAATCTAAGCTTAGAATAACCTAAAGATAACAGTTATTAATAGCAATTAAGTTTTCATCAAGACTTTCTACAATCAAAATAAACATTATAGACTCCACCAAGAGCATTAATTAAATCGTATCTATGATAATAAGTTAGATCAAAAAGCACCTGACTAAAAGCGGTATACCGCTGAGCGCCTACAGCTCCCTACTCCAACTCTTAAAAACAAAACTTTCCATAAGAAAGGAAACAGTGAGAGCTCTCCATCGATCGCTAGACTACCACCTGCAGAGCAGGTGGCTTCTCGCTCGCGCACAGTAAGGAGCAGCAGGCACGACAGCGGTATGGATTGTTTTAAGTGTCTGATAAGCTGTCCTTACATTCTGCAAGCCACTCCGCGTGTGTTGAAAAATTTACGCTCTACAATTTGCGACATTCCAGGACAGCATATCAGCCAGAATAAGTCGGCTGCTCGCCTCCGTCGCAGAGAGCATCAGAACGCTCCTTCCGTTCTGGCCAGACCTAGGCATCACACAACTGTCCTCCACTACATCCGCTAACCTGTTGCACACAGCTCCATAACCCCTACTCTAGTTAATTGAAAGTTCAATGGTAGGGAGAAAGACATCAGCATAGCTGATAGATAAAATATGATGAGTGATGAGCTGTCTGTCTTCTCCTACTCCACGCTCAAGTTAGATTTATAAAATAGATAAATCTAACTAGCTACTCTCTCCCACCCCACAGCACATCCCTCAAAAGATAAGCTGATGAACAACTATGATAAGTATGAATTAAGCATCCAAAGATTCTTTTCTGTTTGAGAAATATAATCACTCATTAAATTAACAGTTCCTTCATCATTCGCTTTATTTGCCAGATCTAATATTTCCCTTTCTTTTTTAATAAGAATAGAGAAAGAATGTATAATAATATTCACTCCTTCGACTCCATTTGTTATGGCTTTCTCTTCCTTTATACTAGAAGTTTTAAGATAGCTGGTAAACCTATGTAAAGGTTCGCCCTCCAATGTTAATATCCTCTCTGCTATTTCATCAATTTTAATACCTGCATCAGTATAAAACTCTTCAAATTTTAAGTGTAATTCAAAGAATTCTTTTCCCTTAATGTTCCAATGTAGTCCTCTTAGGTTTTGATAAAATAGTTGATAGTCGGACAACAATTCATTTAGGATCTTACTAAGTTCAATTGCTTTATTTTTGTCTATTCCTATTAAATTTTTCATAATAAGTAGTTTAAAAAGTCGGATCTAGATCCACCTCATGGAGCCTGCCAGCCATGTTGCATATCATATATCCACCAGATACACTCATAGTTGCTACACATTACATGGTCGTTTAAACTTGTTTGCTTCTATTATAGATAATAACAAATATGAAACATTAGTTAAGTGGCTGTGATAGAATATTTTCTCTAATAATTTGCCAGCGATTGTCTTCCCACACAAAATCTAGAATCACCGTTAATTCATTTTTTTGATCCGTTAGATTGACTCTTCTTTTCACCACAATATGGCCTTTATCTTGATTAACCTCGGTGTGTATAAATTTTGCCCAGGTGTTCTTAGTACGCTCTTCGCCTTCCAATTTTGAAGCTATTAATCTTTTGAAAGCTTTCTTTCGAAAAATATTTTTATTGTCATTCTCGTCTATCATAATTACAACCATGTCGTCATGATAAATGGCATTGAGTGCTGGAATCCCAAAATTCTCATCTGGTTCTATTAATCTGTTTATTGCTTTCTTTAATCCTTCTTCTGTTTTTTCATCTTGTTGTTTCACGACTAGAGATTTATTTTTGGACTCACTACAGGAGCATATAAAGAGAATTTGTAGGCATATTACATATAATGAACGGTTAGATAGTAGTGGTGTCATTTTTATATTTTTTGTGTGTAATTTCCAAATACTTTTCTGTCATAAATCCATGAGACAGTAGTCATAATGATGGCAGCAATACCATGATATATAAATCCGTCACCGACCATTATATGTGCGGCTACAGCAAGGATTGCATCAAATAAAAAACCCGCATAAGCAAGCTCCTTTAGAAACAAGGATTTCCTAGTTAATATGGCAATAGGGCCTAATATTTTGAGAACTGCCAATGGATAAATTATCCACGTAGGAAATCCAAGACTTACAAAAAATTGATGTGCGTAATCGTAGTTAAAAAAGTACATTAAAGCTCCTGATCCAAATAAGAAGCAAATAATTGCTGTTGCAATCCAGTAAATAATTTTATTGTTTTTCATAATGGGTAAAATTTATACAGTTTGTAATTGATTTTTAATTATACTCAATACCTCTTTAGGTTCTATTCTTGTCATATAATCTGCTTCGAAATGGACAAAGACTATTTCTAAGTTTTTATTAATAACATAGATGGCTGGAACAGGTAACTCATAATTTTCATTTCCATGAATTTGAGTAAAATCCATTCCAAAACTTTCATAATCCTTTTTGGTCTTTTCATTCAGTTGAAATACAATGCCCACTTGCTTCATAAAATGAGCATCTACATCGGTCAAAACAGGAAATGTGATGAGGTTCTTTTGGGTGGTTTGAGCCGCTAATTTTGGGACTTCGGCACTGATAGCAATGATGTTTGAATCCGCTGCCTCAAAATCTTTTTTGAGACTCTCGTAAGCCCTAAGTTCCATATTACAATAAGGACACCAACCTCCTCGATAGAAGTTTAATATCAAAAATTCTGATCGATGTACATCCATTAGTTGTATGTTTTCACCGTTAATATCCTTGAGGGAAAATTCTGGAATGGTATCGCCCTTTTGCAGGGCATTTTCCTTTAGTCGATTTGTCTTTAACTCTTCAATACCATCGTTGAAGGACTGGATAATAGACTGTGGCATACGATTCATGGTCATATCCCGAAACTCTTTTAATTGGGTTGTTAGTGTCATAATAATTTCATTTATGTTTAAAACAAAATTACTGTCGAACTACCCTGTTAGAATTATCTATCTGAAGTTAAGAATAGTCAATCTCTAACCGTTGGAAGAAAACCGTTTTCTTTTTGAAATTGATTTGGAGTGATTCCTGTAAACCTTTTGAAAAAACGAATAAAATTAGATGGTTCTTTAAAACCCATTTTGAAGGCTATCTCCTGAGAACTATACTTCTTTTCAGAAAGGTTTCTTTTGATTTCTAGAAGTAACCATTTGTCAATAAACGATTTTGCTGTATCCTTACTTATTTCTCTACAAATATCATTGAGGTATTTGTAAGATACAGATAAATGATTTGCGTAATCTTTAGCATTATGACTTTCCTGATGCTTTTCAGTAAGTAATTGTTTGAATGCTATAAAATCTTTGAACCGTTGGCTTCCAAATACCTCATGCTGATAAATTGATAGTCGTTTTATCTGGAAAAGTAATCCCATAAATATGGAATTAATTAGTTCTGATTTTAGGTTTACATTAGTTTCACTATGTACTTTTTGTAGGAGGTTTATAAATGGTGTTAGTTCACCCATGTTTTCCTTACCTAATAAGACATTAGAATTATGGAATAATTGAAGAAAATGAAATAAATTCTGTTCACTAATATTTTGTGTTAAAAAACGCTCTTCAAAAGAGATAACAAAACCACTAACGGTTAATGGTTTTTCAAACGAGTGAACTTGTTCCTTAGTTAATGGTAGTATAACACCTGGGAATAATTTCTGCTCTTGAAAATCAACGGTATGCTTACCTTTTCCTTTAGTGATGATTATTAAAGCATGAAATTTTATTCTATGAGGATTAGATAAATCATATGCACTTTTTTCACATCGGGCATAAAGTTCTTTTATTGAAATAAATTCAAAGGGAATGGTTTGTTTTACAAACCGTGAAAAGATAATATTCTCTATTTCGATCGGCATATTTTGTTTTAGTGTACTGTTTTCCTCTCTCTGGCTGCAGCTGATTACAATTTCGAATCCCCATAATACCTTTATCGAGAGTAAGTTATTAAAAATCAATTTGCTTCTGTGATTATTATCCCCTACCCACATGATACCCATAGATAAAGTTACACCCACCCAAGTGTAGCCTGTAAAGGTCTGCCTCCTCTCTATGCTCAGCTAGCATCCCGATTGTCATCGGGACGATCCACCTTGACAGTCTACGCATCCGCCACGTATGGGTTACCTATGGGTATCATTTTAGCGCGGAGCCCTGTATTTTTTTAAATGAATTTATTATGAGAAAAACAAAACATTCAAAACATCAAATCAGATTTCATCTTGTTTTTATTCCTAAGTATCGAAAAGATCTCCTGCAGGGAGTATATAAAAATATGCTAGAGGATCTTCTTGTGTATAAGATTAATCACATGGGAGCTGAGGTGCATGAGTTTTCAGTTCAGCCTGATCACGTTCACATCTTTTTTGAAATCAACCCTGCTATTATGTTGGCTGCTTTTGTTGGGCAGCTTAAACAGTACTTGACTTCACAGATGTTTATGAGTTTTCCTGAGCTTAAGCGCAATCTGCCGGGTGCTAAACTATGGGCGCGAGGATATTTTATAGGCTCTTGCGGTGTAGATGATGAAGTGCTGAAGAACTATATCAGATCACAGAATAAAGACAGGGAGTTTCCGAGAACACTTTCTGATAGATAATATTTGATTGTATCGTACGATATATTTCTATTCTTCGTATCTTAAAAACGTTTATGACACCTACCAAATCACAATTCGAAGCATTTGAAAATGCATATCAGTATTTCAATAAAAAATTGTTTGCTGGAGAACTGCCTGCAGTCATTTTGAACCTTAGCCGTAAATCTAAGGCAATGGGTTTCGTCGCTCCCTTCCGATGGAAGTCATCCAAGAAGGCGGTTGGAGTTAAGGGTGATATCCACGAACTAAGTATCAATCCTGAAATCCTCTGCATGGATCTCGTAGAGGTATTTAGTACACTTGTACATGAGCAATGTCATATCTGGCAATTTTCTCTTGGCAATCCCTCTCGTTCAGGCTATCATAATAAGGAGTGGGCAGATAAGATGGTCTCCGTTGGACTCATGCCATCGAGTACTGGTAAACCAGGCGGTAAAATAACTGGTCAGAACATGAATGACTACCCTATCGAAAATGGAGTATTCTTAAAAGCACTTAAGAAGCTCCCGAAGAAATACAAACTACCATTTATCAGTATAGAAGGAGAGCAAAAATATACTCAAGCAGCAATGGAAACTAAGCCTAACGAATCACAAACAGCTGCAGCAGAAGAAAAGAAGAAAAAGAATAAAGTGAAATACTCTTGTGAGGGTTGCGGAACAAATGTGTGGGGTAAACCAGAGCTAAGTTTGATCTGTGGTATTTGCCATCATCCATTTAGCGAGATT
>CALFUQ010000324.1 GCA_937929885.1 uncultured Saprospiraceae bacterium | reverse complement strand
AAGATGCAATCGTCGAGCCCACATCAGGTACAAGCTATGATAAGAAAGTCATTGTCCTAGTAGACAGGGGCACTTATAGTGCAGGCTCTTTCTTCTCTTTAGCAACTAAAGAAATACCAAATCTAATATTGATGGGTGATTTTACAGGTGGTGGTTTAGGAGCACCTAATGGTGGTGAATTGCCAAATGGTTGGGAGTACCGATTCTCAATTACCCAGACCTTAGATCTAAATGGAAACAACTACGAAAACGGCGTGCCACCAGATATAGAAGCGTTTATAAATTGGGATGACAGGACTAAGGACGAAGTAATCGAAAGAGCACTTATGGAATTGTTATAAGAATCAACATTAATTTAAGAGTAATACCTCCTATTAATTCACATCGTAATGCTCAATTCTCTTGAGAGAGACTTTGAAATGGACTCCAATTTAATTATTGTCGGATAGATAGCTAATAGGATTGAATATTCTAAAAGAAAAAGACTAACAAAAGTTTGCTTTCGTCGAGGTAGCGAGTATAAATATTTATTCAGTTTAGATTATATATTTATTTCAAATAAGTTTAGAAATTCTATTTTGTGCCAGAATTAGGATTCAATTTAAGTATCCAGATTATATAATTTAGGATACAATAAATTGGTCAAATTTTAACCAATTTTTCAATCACTTATTACTATTATTTCTATGGCAAGTTTTACAAAATTAGAAGTACTACAATTAATGGCAAATCAAGGGATGGTCCCACTTTTTTACCATCCGGATGTTGTACTTGGGAAGAAAGTTCTAAAAGCAATTTACAAAGGTGGTGGTCGAATCATAGAATTTACTAATCGTGGAGATTATGCTCACGAAGTTTTTGGTGAGCTTAACAAGTTTTGTACTGCCGAACTACCTGGAATGATGCTAGGTGTAGGTTCGATAACAGATCCTGGCACTACAGCAATGTATCTTCAGTTAGGCGCAAATTTTATTGTTACTGCCTCCTACAGAGAAGATGTAGCAAGGACTTGCAATAGAAGGAAAGTACCTTATATGCCTGGCTGTGGCACGCTAACAGAAATAGGCATAGCTGAAGAGATGGGCTGCGATATTGTTAAGCTTTTTCCTGGCAGTATCTATGGACCTGGATTTGTAAAAGCAATTAAAGGACCTCAACCATGGACTACTATAATGCCCACTGGAGGAGTTGCTCCGACAAAGGAGAATTTAGGAGCTTGGTTCGATGCTGGAGTTACTTGTGTCGGTATGGGGTCTAAATTAATAGGCAAAGATATTCTGGAGAAAGGAGATTTTAAAACATTAGAAAAAAGAACAAAGGATGCGCTAAGCCTTATTAAAAAACTAAGGGCTAAGAAAAAGTAATTCTAGTATAAAGTGCTTTAAAATCATTACGAATTTAAACGGAAAATCCAGCCTTCCGACACCTAGTTTGCTGAACACTTACTGAAATAAAGAACACCTTTAATCAATCCAACTATTTACTTTTGAATTTCGAGTTGATTGTTAAGAGCCCACTTATCAAAATTGAAAAGTATCGAAATCATTACGATTCTTGATATATCTATTTAGGCAGTTGGGTCGGTCCCGATCCTAAAAAATAAACGATAGTATTTTGGTACTAGTAGGAGTATTAAAAAAATGAAATCAAAAATAGTCTGGATCACTGGTATAAGATAAGGACTACTGCCTTCTTGAACAATTGACGGTGGACCGACTATGCTCGTCGTAGTAAAGTTACCGAAGTGATCGACAATAGATATTGCAAGATATACCACAGTCGCAGTCCAGGTCAACAACCCACGGCGTAAAATTATCGCCCCGATTAGTGGTAACGCAAGAATAGCAGCAAACATATCTAGGTATGCTGGGTACATCCACGCTTTTGATTCTACTCCAGCGTTAATATCATTGATCAACATCATAGCAATGAATCTGGACATCTGTAGCAGAATCCAAATTATTAAACCGATAAAAAAAATCTTTTCGTTAGTATTGAAATCCTTGAATTTTAAAGTTGTACTCATATTGCCTAATTTAATAGTTACACAATGTTACTATTAACAGTACCTTTAAGTAACTATTGATGATTCAATTTTGCTTTGAATACTGAGAAAGTGGTAACCTAAAAGTAACAAACGATTAAAATGAGTAAGGTAAATCATGAGACATGCCCACTAACCCAAGCACTTTTAGTTATAGGAGGTAAATGGAAACCTGTAATAATTTCTCACTTACAGAAAACTCCAAAACGATTTGGGCAACTTGATGCGCTCATCCCAAAAATTTCAAGAAAAGTACTTACAACTCAACTCAACCAACTAGTAAAAGATGATTTATTAACACGTCACTCTTTTTCTGAAAGCCCTCCAAGAGTCGAATATAATCTTACCGAAAAAGCCCGTGAACTGATTCCCATATTTCAATCAATAGCTGAATGGGGTATGTATTTGATCAAAAAATAATAGACCATATTTAGAAGCTACTGTTTCTTTTGATCACAAGAGGCGCAACAAGGCCTAACCAAGTGATTATGACTACTACACTAATCAATTCTTGATTATCAAAACCAAAAATGGAAACTAGGAACCTCCAAAACGAATTGATTTTCAATTTCTCTCCACCATAAAACTGCTCAAAAGAATGAGCAAAAAAAAAGTTTAAAACAAGATAAAGAATTGATATGCCAATAATCGATCTAATAAGTTTCTGAGTTAAAGAAATTGGACTCACTATGAATAGGCACAGCATCAAAATACTAGGAATTAATACAAGAGGATTTAAATTGGGGAACTTAATTACATCGAAGCCGATTGTCTCTCTAAATTTTTTCCTTCTTAAGTTTTTACCATGTTTAGTCTTATCATAAAGGTATATCCCTACCCCAAAATTTTTAATATCAGTTCTTTTCTCGACCTTAAAATCTGCATATACTTTTGGGTTGATGACATTGTGAATGGGAGTAATTACAGTGGTAAAGAACTTATTATGTACAATCTTTACGAAATCTAGATTAGCGATAAGTGCTAGTGGAATAAAGACCACGAGAAAAAACAAAAATCTCATAAGTAGAGGTCGCGAACTTAAGAGTTGCATTTAGTCAAGTTTTTCAGCTTTGGTCACCAAAGCCCATTTCATCCAGTTAAGCCAAAGAATAACAGCTATCACCAAAAAGAGAATTGCCCAAAAATCTTCGTGCATGAAATCAAAAAAACCTTGAGAACCATATCTACCAGCAAAGTACAAACTAATGATCCTTACAAAATTTAGTATAATCAAAAGAAGAAGTCCATAGAATACCCCTGGCCATTTCAATTTCATCTTAATGGGAAATGCCAAAATTGCAACGCTATATAAAACCATAGGTGTTATACCATCACAACCTTCTTTTATCTGCAGACTAAAAACTGATGAATTGATTTGATCCCCGACTACTGCAGTTTCCTGACACAGTAGGTTTAAGATGCCGCTACTCAAACTAGCGTACCAATTGAAGATGGGCTTGGCAATGAATAAAAACCACTCTTGGTTTGACATCATATGATAAGTCAAACCAAAAGTGATTATAAAAAAATAGTAAAGCAGAAGTTTACTATTTCTCCTCTTTTTGGGAGGGTGAACTGTTATTTCATTTCTTTTCTTTGCCATTAAACAAACCAGACTTACCTATCCTATTTCCTTATGAAAATAATAAGTCAAATATGTAATTAAAAGTGCATCCTGTTTCAAGTTAACTCAAAAAGAATATCAAGATAACTTACAAATGATCTTACACAACTTTTGACCTAAAAACATATTGTCTCATAGCTACTGTCCCTAATATCATGAACAATATAGCCATGCTTATCAAAAACCATTCTCCCATAGTAGGAACACCATTTACAACTGGATTTAACGAAATAGAAAATGTAACACCTGGTTGAACATCATATCCACCAGTTAGCTCTACTACTAGAACTGTATCAGAATCGATTCTTACGTTCAGATTAGGGTTATCACTTGTGAAGCTTGTTACTTTATGTGGCTCAGAAAATGTAAAGTAATATCTATCAAATTTGCCATCTGGAAAAAGCCCAAATACACCAGACCAAAATGGATCATCAGCTGTTGGTAATACTGCAAACGAGATACTATTCTGCGTAAAGTCAATGCTGTAAAGCCCGCTAATATCGAATGGAAGACCTGATGCTGAACTAGGTTGTGCTAATGCAGTAGGGAATTCTGCATCAGCTGAAAGCGATCCAAACTCATCGAAAGCGTCGTCAGCTTGTCCAAATAAGCTAGCATAAGTATTCTCTGCTTCGCCAGCGTCTTGTAATGTGTTTCTAAGAGTAATTTCTATTCCCTCAGAGATTGGTAATGTTGATTGAGCAAATGTGCTAGTTGCAAAAATTAGCATGCCCACTAGTAATATTAAATTCTTTATCATTCTTAATGTTGTGTTGGTTATATGCTTGTAAAGTTACAAGCCGAAATCCTGCTATTTGAGGTAAAAATATTACTCGGTATGGTTAAAACTAGAATTTTTCAAAGCACAAAAGATATTAATCGACTAGGGCAAGTACCTTTGAATATTCTCATTGATCAATTCTAATACTTAACACTTTAATGGACACTAAAGATGAGTACAGAATCTCCAAATTCATTTAGCAAAAAAAAATGTTATTACCATATCATGGTGTATGGTAATAACATTTGGAATATCTATAGAGCTATAATATCTGAAGATTATAAGCTTAAGGGCTATTTGCTTTTTGAGTTTTTATTTAGCATTGTAAGCCCTAGACACTTCTACACTATCTTCGAACCAATTCCACAGTATTACTTTGCCATCTTTAACCTTAACTCTCAGTGCATAAGTAAACTCATTAGTTTTTTCACCAGAGTTAGTAAGCAGTCCTATCATTTGACCAAAATATCCTGCCGTTTCATCATCAGCAACTGCATCTACTGGCTGCCATTTGATAGTTTGGAAACCCTTAGAAAACTCTGGTAAAAACTTCTCTAGTATCACTTTTTTACTTTCCCATCTACCAGTTCTAATCCAAGGTATAGAACTATCTCCAGCATTTTGCCATACCATATCATCATGCATAAGGTTACTCATAGTCTCCATATCACCCTTACCCATTGCGCCCATATAGGCGTCTGCAATTTTCATTGCTTCTGCCTTCTTCGGCATATCCATTTTGGGTTTTAATTGTTGCATTGCAGTTGACCAATCTTCGATATGATGCGTACTCATGAACTTTCCATCCTTCATCGTATGCATATCCATGGTCATAATACTAAATTTTTTAGTCCCATCTGTTGGCACTCCCATAAAGTCACCATTAGGTGTTCCCGAAGCGATACTTCTAACAGTGTAAACATCTCCATCATTTGTGATAGTTTGAGGTGCCCATTTTAAATCTGGAACCACTTTCCAAAAGAATTCTAATTGCCCCATTAAGGCTTCCGCTCCTTTACTGTCTGTTGAACTAGAAGACTTGTAGCCCTCAGCAAACATACCTGTGAGTGCTTGAGTAGGTCTAGTCTCAGTATTTACTGATAAAGCTTTGTTGTAAAAAGTATTAATAGCTGCTTTGTTCTTCATGACTTCTTGCTGGTTTATCTTCGCAAGATTCTTAGTTGAATCACAACTTATTGATAACATTAAAAGTAAAGCTAGAATGATTGATCCTATATTTTTCATTATTTGATTGATTTAGTAAGTTTTAAGATTTGTATATGAGACTACCCTTTTAATTGTTTCATAGCTGTAACCCAGTCCTCGATATGATGAGTACTTAGGATCTTGCCATCCTTGGTAGTATGTATATCCATAGTCATTATTTTGAAGGCCTTAGTACCATCAGTTGGCATACCCATAAAGTCTCCATTAGGAGAGCCCGATGCTATACTCCTTACTATGTATACATCACCATCATTGTATACATCCTGCGGTTCCCATTTTAAATCGGGGATGATCTTCCAGAAAAACTCCAATTGTCCCATGAGTTGTTCTGCACCTTTAGATTCTACTGAACCTGATGATAAGTAACCTTCTGCTAAGATTGGAGTTAAGACCGCTGTGGGTCTTGTTTCAGAGTTAACTGTTAATGCCTTATTGTAAAATGACATTACTGCTTCCTTACTTCCCATATTTAATTTTATAATGATAATTGAAAAATTTCACGACTCTTATACCATCAGAAATAGCACTTTAATTGGTTACCTCTAAAAAAGTTGTGATAGATACTTGAGTAGATAACAAGTTGAATATTGAACGTTACCAATATGTCTGTATATCTAATATGATGGTAAAAATAAATAGAGACAGATCTATTAAAAAGGTAAATAAAGGCCTGGTCAGGGTAAAAATTGGAAAATAGCTGTTTAGTCTGGCTATTACTTACCATGAATAATTTTAGCAAGTCAATAGAATAACGGAAAGAAATCTTTAGTCTAATTGCCTAAATTCATTTGGAGATATACCAGTATGTTTTCTGAAATATTTGAAAAAATTCGTAGGCTCGTCAAACCCAACTTTATACGAAATTTTAATCAGCGGATCCGATGAGTTTCTGATTAATTTCTTTGCATGAAAAATGAAAATATCATTGATAAATGTTTTTGCAGATTTGTTGACAACCGCCTGAGTTACATTATTTAAGGTTTTCGAGGAGATGTCCATTTTGGCTGCATAAAAAGAAACCTTTCTATTTTTAAAACAATTTTTCTCTACTAATTTCTGATAAACCAAAAACAACGAGAGATATTTCCCATAAGCAAATAACGGGTTGCCTATTGATTTTAACCTAAATAATTTTGTAAATATAATTTGCAGAATATTTCTTAAAATTACTTTAGAATGTTCATCATTAATATTCGAATATTCAATCTTAAGTTT
Organism: uncultured Saprospiraceae bacterium; assembly: GCA_937929885.1. GTDB lineage: Bacteria > Bacteroidota > Bacteroidia > Chitinophagales > Saprospiraceae > CALFUQ01. Next base: position 9,693 of record CALFUQ010000324.1, on the reverse strand, counting down.
GAGGATTAACGATTCTATATCACTATAAGCTTCCTTGCTTAATTGTATTTTGGGAGATGCTAATACTTCATTAAACAACATGAAAATTTTTGAAGCTTCACTCTTATAGGGGTGATCTAAAATGATATTTTCTCTGAAGACAAGTAACGTTCCTTTTCCATTTGATTTGTAGAATTTATGAATGTTCTTTTTACGAACTGTGAACAAACTGCCTTTTTTAAATCTATAGTCTTTGAAGTTTATATTGTATTTCCCGCTTCCATGTGTGAATAAGATTATAGCATAAAAAGAAATCTTATGAAATTCAAATTGACTATGATTCGAAGGAGTTTTTTTTAGAACATCTTCAAGTGAGACAATATCGAAATCTGGCTGATCATTATTTTCATTTTTGAATGGTATTTCTGTGAATTCATTCTTCATTTACAATCGTGTATCTATTTAAAACATTGGCGAAAATTGTCTTGAAGGCTAAATAAAAGCTCCTGATCATAACCTATGATCTTAATAAAGTGTATCTAATTTTCCTTGATCACTACTCCTAATAATATTTTTTCCGTACGGATTAAATATATTAGATGTTTACATATTAGTTAAGGTGAAATTAAATCTGAATAGGGTTAAAATGAGAAGATTACTGGCTCACAATAAATCAGCTGTTTGATATTCCTAATTTACTTTCAGCCAGGAAATAGACTTTATAAATGATTAAGACTAATTATACACTTTGATCAACATGAACTTTTGAAGCAACGGGCTCTTAATTATTCACTTTGAACATAATACTCCAAAGTTGAAGTGCCCCATAAAGGCGTTTTAGAAGTTGCTCTTTCAATTCTTCTGTGGCCGCACTTCCCATATTGATCTATGGTCTAACCTTTGGGTCACATACCTTAGGAAGTGACCTAGCACAAACCCCAGAATGAATACACTTAAAAGGTTGCTATACAATTGTGGGTTCTCTATTTGTGTCTTCTTTTTATTGCTTATCTATTTATCGTTTTATTAAGCTTACTATGAGTTAAGCTATAAGTTGGATTCTATGTCATAAATAATCTTTGTTCTTCTGATATTCTTTAATATTTATTTTTAAAACTTATAGCAGAGTGTAGGAGAAAAGTGGAATATATTCTCTGATTCACCCGTAGCTTTAAGAAATGATTCTGATATAAAGTAAGTTGTATTAAGGTTAAAACTCAGATGTCTATCAAATACATAATCTAGGTTTAGTCCTACTTGTCTTCCTAACTTTTTAGGCGCCGTCGGATCAGCTACTCTTGAGATCCTACCTGGTGGGCCATAGACTCCATCATTTGTAGATGCTCGCCAAAAGAAGACATACTCAAGAAATATTTTTAATTTTTTATTAGGCTTAATAACAAAAGTTGGATGAATAGACATCAGATTAATAGGAACTACAGTAGAAGCTAGATTATAAAAATTAGGGCTCACGTATAACGAATTAAAAGTTCCCAGTTTACCATCCCCCGGATTCTTATCACCACTCGAATATACAAGTCTCAGACCTGGAGTCGGAGCCCATCCGTCTGTAGAAAAGGTATAACTCCAATCGGTCTCTATATTAAATGCATTAATATCGTTACCGCCATTATCTCCAAACTGATAGATGATCTCAGTGTTATATCTCCAGCTACCTTCTATTACTCCAAATCGACGAAAACCAATGGTATGCCTTCTCTCCTCACCTGCAACATCACTAAATGCAACCATGTCTGAGTCAAACCCTATGTAATACAATTCATTAGAACCAGAAAGAGATTTTAATTTGAACCTAGCGTAGATTCCCCACAGCTTAGCATTAGGTGCTTCACTATCAAAAAGCGTAAAGGTATTATCAAACACCTCGGTTTTTGTTCTCACTTCCTTACCATAAAATAGCTGAACATTAGAACCTCCGATATCAAAAACTGCTCTTGCCAAATCAAAATCCTGTCTCACATTTGGCCCTTCTCTCAAAGTTACTAATCGCGAAGTACCAAACACTAGTTCTTGTCTTCCAAAGATCAAAGACATTTTTTTATCGTCGTCAATATTAAAAGGTAGCTCTATAAATAGCTGATGAAAATTTAATTTATCATAGTCAGGCAATTGCTTTGCATGGCTGGTAAATCCATGATATAGCTCAGCAAACAACCTAAGATTTTTTCCAAGGACCACATTAGCATGTAAGGATAGTCGCTGCGAATAATAGTTTATTTTTTCCTTCTTCCATTTTCTATTAGAAAAATACTCAAGTCGAGGTCTTGCTTCTCCTCCTAGTGACAAGTAGTGAGAGCCACTTTTATTTATTGAAATGAATTTAATGGGATCAAATATATCTTTTGTATAAGGGTTAGTTTCTGTATCCTTAAGATAAGTGAAATTATCATTTGCACGCATGATATTATATCGGGGTGGCAGAGTCTTCACTTGTAAAGAGCTATCAACAGACTCTTGACTATTGCCATATCTAAATAATGAAATGAATAATATGACAATGGTAAAAATTTTCAATTTATACTATTGTTTAAGTCTGAGATCTTGTAATATTTTTTATCATCAAAAGTTGATAGATCCCAATATAAATGAGAAGACCAACCTTAGACCTTATCTAACTAGCTAGTGCCTCAAGTACTCTCGCTGGTGTAAATGGCATATGTCTTAATCGCTTACCTGTCATTGCAAAGAATGCATTTGCAACAGCACAAGCCACTAAAGGAGTACTGGACTCTCCAATACCAGCTGGTGGAGTAGTTGTTTTTAAAATCTCCGTCTCTATGGTTTCTGGTAGATCATGCATTCGGATGATCGGATAATCGTTATAGTTACTTTGCTGTGCTTCTCCATTTACGATAGTGATCTGCTCATTGAATATACTACTCAGCCCCATGACGATTCCTCCTTCCATTTGTGCCACAACACTATCTGGCTGAATCACTACTCCAGCATCATGTGCCGACCAAAAGTGATGCACCCTAATCTTACCAGATGATCGGTCAAGAGATATTTCACAGATCCCTGAAGAAAAGGTTCTACTTCTTTCTAGAAATGCCACTCCTCTAGCACGTCCTGAGGGTAAAGACTTACCCCAGTTAGCCATAGTTGCTACTTTCTCCAAAGTTGCCAGTGGTTTTGGTTCTAAGATTTTTTTTCTGAATTCTACAGGATCAGTATTTTGCTCAGCAGCTATCTCGTCCATCATGCATTCTATAGCAAACTTGTTAGTACCATGTCCTACAGCTCTCCAGTGTTTTACTCTTATGCCATGAGGCACGATATGCATTACTACCTTATGATTTGGAATCTTATATCCATTAATATCAGAACCGTCAGCAATCAAGCGTACTCCATCGCCAACTACATCATGTGTGAAACCTGTTAGATTCCCATCCTCATCTGTGAATGCTTCCATTCTTTGTAGACTTGCTGGACGGTACATACCATATTGCAGGTCATCCTCTCTTGTCCAGATAAGTTTCACTGGTCTTGGTGCTACCTCTTTAGCTAGCAGTGCCGCCTCTACTCCATAATCTGATAGTGTGCGTCTACCAAATCCTCCACCGAGGTATTGCTGGTGTACTGTAACACTAGCTACACTGATTCCTAAAGCTCCAGCTATATCTGCTGCAGTATCAACTCCGTTCTGGGTGCCTATCCAGACCTCAGCTGATGCCCCATCTTCTGCAACTCTTGCTACGGCATTGAGTGGCTCTTGCTGACCATGATATATATAATCATTTTTGTAATCAAAGACATAGGTATTAGCAGCACTTTCTCTAGCTAATTTGACATCACCTTCATTATGCATTTCTTTGCCAGATTTTCCATCTTCCAACACTTTGTCATAGGTATCAAAAGCATCTGCAGAGTTAAATCCCGATGCATCACTCTTGCTCCAATCGATCTCTAAAAAATGTCTAGCCATGAAACCTTCTGTCACTGATTCTGTTACTATGCCTATACCATAGCCAATATCATAAACCCCTACTACGCCAGGCATCTCTTTTATCTTTCCCTCATTCTTAAGTGTAGGCTTTGCACCATGAAGACGTCCTCGATTTATTGAGCCATATAGCATGTCTGGCAATTTCAAATCCATTGCAAACTGAGCAGTGCCGTTAACCTTATAAGGAATATCAGTACGAGGAGTAACCGAACCAATTAGTCTGAAGTCCTTTGGATCCTTTAGTTGATCATCTGGTATTGTCGGAATATTACTAGGTATCTCTAAGAATGATACCACTTCCCCATAGGACATCTCACGATTACTTTCTTTGTGTATTATTTTGCTAGGCCCCGTGGTTAAATTCTTTATGTCAACATCCCAACGCTTAGCTGCGCTACTTAATAGGATGTATCTAGCTTGGGCTCCTGCTTGCCTCAATATCGAATAGTATGACATAACACCCGTTGACCCAAAAGTCATCATAGAACGACCTTTCCACTTTAGATCCCTACCGTATAAGTCTGCATCCTGAGGTGCGAATTCTACACTTACCTTATCCCAATCAGCATCCATCTCTTCTGCGAAGATGATCGGTAGAGCAGTCATGGAACCCTGACCCATTTCTGTTGCTGGACTAAATATAGTTATAAGACCTTCCTTAGTGAGTTGAACCCACGCAGAAACACCATTCTCATTTACAGCATTGATAATTTCACTTTCATTCTTGCAAGAGACTATCTGAGGCAATATACCTGCACCCCCAATCAATAATGCTACGCCACCAGAATTTTTCAAGAAGCTTCTTCTAGAATTAACCGATTTATCTTGTTTTGTTTTTGTGTGCATGATACGCTTGTTTTAGAATGGAGAATAAAAATAAAAACTCAGTAAGGATTGTTAAGAATCTGTTCCAGCAGCCATCTCAACTGCCTTGGCTATCCTCATGTACGTCCCACATCTGCACAGATTAGCACTCATGTATTTCACTATTTCTTCTTTTGATGGAGATGGATTTTGGTTAAGTAGACCAGCGGCATGCATGATCTGACCTGATTGACAGTATCCGCATTGTGGGACTTGTGCTTCTACCCAAGCTTTCTGGACAGGATGAGAGCTGTCACTTGAGAGACCTTCGATCGTAGTGATCTTTTGCCCATCTATAACTGCTGTGATAGGTGTAATACAACTCCGCGTCGACTTACCATCTATGTGTACTGTACAGGCTCCACAAGCGCCGATTCCACAACTATACTTAGTACCCATCAAGCCTAACTGCTCTCGAACGATCCAGAGTAAATGAGTTTTCTCAGATGCTTCTACTTCTTGGTTTTCATCATTGATATTGATAGTGTATTTTGCCATTGTTGTTCTTAAGTTTTTTACTCCAAAGGGAGTTTATATAAAATGAAAGCAAAGTTTAACTTCGTAACATCTGACTATGTTTTGTAGCTCAAACCAAACTAATATCATAATAATATCGTAGGGTAATTTAAAAAGAGCCGATGTGATATTCACGGTAAATATGCTTTCGGCTAGGGTTAAAAAGGGAAAATCATTAGATATTTTCTAAAATCTATTATAGTCCATTAAATCAAATTTTATGTTTGGGGTTAATTAATCTCAAATTAAAATAGAGTCAAAATTATGATTGTAACAAAAGGCATAAATTTTATCACATTAATCAAGGTGAGAGGTAAATATATGATTTGGCTGGCAGCGTTTATGGCATCTATTGCAAGCTTATATTATTTTGAAATAATAACCATTAATATCCCTTGGCTACCTGTGTCAGTAATAGGTACCGCAGTTGCTTTCTATGTCGGTTTTAAAAATAATCAGGCGTATGATAGAATGTGGGAAGCTCGTAAAATATGGGGAGGCATTATCAATGATAGTAGAGCATGGGGAATGATGGTAGATGGCTATATCACCAACTTATTTAAAAATGAAAGTGAAGATGGAATCCACGAAATCAAAAAGAGACTTATCTACAGACATATTGCATGGTTATATGCACATAGGAGTCAGCTGTTGATCCCTACAGAATGGGAGCATACGGCTCCTAGTGATAAAAAACCAAATTATCAGCGAAAGGCTTTTGGCGTTGGATTAGTAGATGATGAAATTACTAGAACAGAATTAGGCTTATTCTTACCTAAAGAAGAGCATAATCGATTGATTGCAAATACGAACACCGCTACTCAAATAATAAATGAGCAGTCTAGAGATCTTACAAACCTACGTAGGCTAGAAATAATTGATGATTTTCGTCACATTGAAATGGAAAATGTATTGAGATCTTTCTATGAACTCCAGGGAAAGAACGAACGTATTAAAAAGTTCCCACTACCAAGACAGTATGCACATATGAGTAGAATCTTTGTGGGTGTGTTTGTCTTTTTGATTCCTTTTAGTATGATACCCGAATTACAAAAACTAGGAACTGTTGCATTATGGATATCTGTACCGTTGTCGGCCCTAATCGGTTGGGTCTATGTTATGATGGAAATAGTTGGCGACTACTCAGCAAACCCATTTCAAGGGCTGATATATGATATTCCCATGATGTCATTATGTCGAACTATAGAAATTGATCTAAGAGAAATGTTAAACGAAACAGAGTTGCCTCCACCAATAAAATCTAAAAATGGAGTCTTAATGTAACTCGTTCTATGAACAAAATATAACCAAAATTTGAAGGCTTTCCTCAAAAGAGAAAAGCCTTCGTTCTAATAGTCACCCTAACCTAACTATATTTTAATTCAAGAGAATTCTGTTACCACACGGATCTTCTATCCAATATCCTTCAGTCGTTTGTTCATAGTCAGAAACACTTTCCAGCACTTGACTCAGATGATCTTTGTCTTTATAGATCAAATGGAAATGATCTAATCCAGCACTATCATCTGGAGCAAGTGGTTTGTTGCTCCCATGCCACTCATTTATTGCTATACGGTGCCCAAAATCACCACCTGACCCTAAATCTGCAAAGACCATTTGTGGCTTATACTTATTTTGTATAAATCCAATCTTCTTATAGAAGTCACTAGAGTTATCTACATTGTTAGCGTAGAAGTGAATGTGACCGATAAAGCATCCATCATCTATTACCTTATCTATATCTTCATCTTCTAGTTGTTGCATGATATCATTTACATATAGAGGTTTTGGACCTGACATTCTAGCTCCATTATCCATATTTGGCGCTTCTCTTTCTGGCGTCTCTAGTGTATACTCTACTGTAATTCCTTCTAGATCCTTAAAGTATACTGCCTTTGACATAGTATGATCTACAGGAGAGTAAGCGTATCCTCGCTGGTCTAATCTGTTGATCACACTTGCAAGCTCAGCCTCATTAGGTACATGTATCGCAAAATGATAAAGTCCGCTATAGCCTTCTAAATATGATTGCTTAGCAGAATTATGTACAACTACCAATGTATTGCTTTCTGATCCAAACTCCATGCTATCATCAGTAGATGCCCTCAATTTTAGACCTGCTATCTTTGTCCAAAAGTATGATGCCTTCTTAAGGTTTGTTACCCTCAAATGAATAGCACCAAATGAAGTATTCTCTCTTGCGTTGTTTACTTTACCTGTTACTTTCATAATATTCTATTTTAAAAACTAATTAATGCCAAAAAAGTCTTGATGTCACTTATCCTAACAGGATGAAGATGACAACAGAACGACCCTGGATCGTTTATTTGACAAACTATCTGTCCTTAGTTTTAATAAAAATCAGTTGCCTGTAGTGCTTGTCCAGTCACATAGTTAAATGCCTCTACGATAAGCTGAAAAACAACATTAAGCTCTTCGATAGTCCGTGGTGTATACAACATAACGAATCCATCCCAGCCTGCTCTACCATCCACAGCATATGGGTGAGAAATAGCCCAACCTGCCTCTATCGCCTCTATCGCTCTACTCGGCTCTAGAAAAATATGCAAACTACCATCGTCATGGATGTGTCCAAGTTCTCGTCCACTGATAACCGCATCGGGGTTTACAATATCGACATTGGTGTCTATCCATAGCCCTTCCCATGATAACACTACGGAAGGTTCATTGACAATCCCTGTTACAGAAAATACTCGACGAACCATTTCTTGATGCACTTCGTCTATTTTATCTAGATCTAATTGGACGTGAGGGATGCCATCTGTTGTGGCAGGACGATCACCTGTTCTTATTGGTAAAACTTCATACTGGATCTGCTCACTATTATCGACAACTAATTCTTCAGTATTGTTATTACACGAAACCATCATGAGACCTGCTACTATGATCATTATCATTTTTACTTTTATCATTGTTTATTAATTTATTTTTTTGATATACTCGTCAGAGTAATAATTATCGATTGATTAATTGACAGTAACCAATACCACTGATCCACCGAACATAGGAGCTAAGTTATATTTACCACTAGCGGCAATAGTTTTTAAAAATGCTCTACTGTCTGACATGTTTGCATTATCCACATAGATAAAAGTACCTGCATGAAAATTAGGTTCAAGCATTTTAAAAAGTGGCAAATACAGATCTTTCCATCCATCAAGTAATAAGAGGTCGATAGGCTGATCATGATCTTTCAAAGTCTCTATAGCATTTCCTATCCTCACCTCGATGAGGTCATTTACATCGGCTTTTTTGAAATTCTCGATTGCTCTTTTTGCTTTTGATTCGAGTAACTCAGTTGTTATAATATGGCCTCCAGTTTCTACAACTCCTTGAGCTAAGAATAGTGTAGAGATACCAAATGAAGTTCCAAACTCAACAATGTTCTTTAGATGATACTTTTCTATAAGCTGCTTTAAGTGCTCACCCTGATCACTCGATATAGAGAGATAAGCTTCTTCAAAATCTGAAGGCTGCATCGGTCTAAATATACTTTTTGCTGCACCCTTCATCATCTTGAACATATCATTACGAGAATCATTATAGAGCTCATTTATTGTTTGTGTTACTTTATTCTGCGATGCTGTACTCATAATTATTTGTTTATAGGTTATTCTGCTTGTAAATAGATTAAGTGGTATTATCCACTCTTCATCTGTTTAAACAGATTTTAAATATTTAATACTTCAAAGTTGAGACTATTATAGAATGATGTCACTATAATAATAGGAGTAGAAATGGTAAAAGTGTAACCAGACTTATAACTGTAATCTAAACTTAAGTGGGGTGGTTTTTGTGTTTCTTTTAAAGAACTTAATCATATTGGCAGGTTCTATAAAGCCCGTTTGGTATGCTATTTCTTTTACGGAGAGAGATGTAGAAGCTAGGTATCTTTTAATTTCTATTGTCACATATTGATCTATGAAAGCCTTAGCTGTTTTACTCGTCAATTCCTTCACGATATCATTAAGAAACTTATAAGAGACCAATAACTTCTTAGCATAAAACCTAGCATTTCTGCTGTTTACGTATTCATCTTCCAGTAAATCCTTAAATTCACTGAATAGCTCTAGCCAGTATGGTTTTACCGTCGTATTAGAGCATGCAACTTTTGCCCGTTCAGCTCGAAGCAAGAGAATTTGAAGTAGTATATGTAGCATTTCCGACTTAACAGAATTGCTCTCTAATGTATACTCTTTATAAAGCAAATTAGCTATATCTAAAAAGGTGTCTTCACCCATTTCTGATGAAGAAACAGTAGGCGGACCAATATGGTAATTGAATAACCGATTTAATTTAATATTGTTAGACAGGAAATGGTACTGATCCATGATTTGACTATTGAT